>JAZQNG010000023.1:0-14548 GCA_045627205.1 Lachnospiraceae bacterium | reverse complement strand
TGCCGTGCCGGCGGGGGGATTATCATGCACTAACCCTTCAGTTTTTCACAGTTTACGGTGCTGTCCGCCAAGTCCCTGTCCCGCAGGGCTTGAACCCTGTATGTGGCAACGAAAACACGTCATTTTTGCTGCTTCTCCTGCTGCTTCTCCCTGCTGCTTCTCCTGTCGCTTCTCCTGCTGCTTGTCCTAACCCTTCTCATCGGAAATGATTTCAGCTCTCCGTGTTGCAGACGAAGGTTTGGCGTGGCAGCAGTTCAAAAAAACAACCGCATCATGGCAAACCAGACACGGCTGTTCAAAAGCTGTCGGGCGTCTTCATACACCCACTTTATTTATTTCTTTTATTTCTCGAGTTGCTAATGGATACAATTTGAGGATATGATTTTTCACGCTAATGCTGCAAGTCTTTCCTCAACCTGCTTATACATATCAGTATATTTAGCAAGCTTAGCCTTCTCCTCGTTAAGCTTAGCCTCGGGAGCCTTATTAACGAAGTTAGGATTTGCAAGCATGCCGTTTACACGCTTCAGCTCGCCTTCAAGTCTTGCCTTTTCCTTCTCAAGACGCTCAATTTCCTTTGCAATGTCAACAAGCTCTGCAAAAGGAATGTAGATTGTTGCGCCATGAATAACGTATGAAACAGCATCGTCCGCAATACCGGTCTTATCTGCCTGGATGGTAACTGAAGAAGCTCCTCCGAGAGAGGCAAAGAACACCTTGCTGTTCTCGAAAATTCCGCGGATTTCTTCTGACTCGCTTACTGCAAAGATGGCTGCCTTGCGGCTCATGGGAACGTTCATCTCCGTACGGATGTTACGGATACCCTTAACTGCCTCCTTAATAAGCTCAACAGCATTCTCTTCAGCTGCAAAATTCTTATCCTCTGAATATACGGGCCAATCTGAAATCATGATAGACTCATTCTTATCAATTGTTCCCTGCTCCTCCTTTAAAGTACAGAAAATTTCCTCTGTTATGAAGGGCATATAAGGATGAAGGAGCTTGAGTGAATCAACAAGGACACTGTTCAGAGTCCACATTGCTGCCTTCTTTGTCTCGATATCATCACCGTAAAGTCTGGGCTTAACCATCTCGATGTACCAGTCGCAGAGATCATCATAAATGAAATCATAAATCTTCTGTGCAGCAATACCTAGCTCGAATTTCTCCATTGACTCGGTAACATCGCGTGTTACGGCATTTGCGCGTGAAAGAATCCACTTATCTGCATCTGTAAGCGAAGCCTTTAAGGTGTTGATGTCAGCATCAAAATCAACGCTTACGCCTGCCTCTGCAAGCTGCTGCATATTCATCATGATGAAACGTGATGCATTCCAAACCTTGTTTGCGAAGTTACGTGATGCCTCAACCCTTGACATATAGAAACGCATATCATTTCCAGGTGCATTTCCGGTAATGAGGGTAAATCTGAGTGCATCAGCACCATACTTATCAATGATTTCAAGAGGATCGATACCATTGCCAAGTGATTTTGACATCTTTCGTCCCTGGTCATCACGAACAAGTCCGTGGAACAGTACTGTCTTGAAGGGACGCTTGCCCATCTGCTCGTAGCCTGAGAAAATCATTCTGATAACCCAGAAGAAGATGATATCGTAGCCTGTTACAAGAACATCTGTAGGATAGAAGTACTTAAGGTCCTCCGTCATCTCGGGCCATCCAAGTGTTGAGAAGGGCCAGAGTGCTGAACTGAACCAGGTGTCCAGTGTATCGGGATCCTGTGTCAGATGTGTACAGCCGCACTTAGGACACTTGTCGGGAGCAGTCTTTGATACGATAATCTCACCACACTCATCGCAGTAATAAGCGGGAATTCTGTGTCCCCACCAAAGCTGTCTTGAAATACACCAGTCACGGATATTGTCTGTCCAGTTGAAGTAGGTCTTGTCCATACGGTCGGGAATAAGCTCGATATCGCCTGTCTTTACAGCCTCTACAGCAGGCTTGATCATCTCATCCATCTTTACGAACCACTGCTTCTTGATCATGGGCTCTACTGTTGAATGGCAACGATAGCAGGTACCAACATTATGGCTGTAATCCTCGATACGAACTAAAAGTCCCATCTCATCGAGCTCCTTAATAATCTGCTTACGGCACTCATAACGGTCCATTCCCTCGAACTTACCGCCGTTTGCATTTATTGTTGCATCATCATTCAAGATGTTGATTTCTTCAAGGTTATGACGCTTTCCAACCTCAAAGTCGTTAGGGTCATGTGCAGGAGTAATCTTAACAACACCTGTACCGAAATCCTTCTCAACATAATTATCTGCAATAACAGGAATCTTTCTGTCTACGAAGGGAAGCCATACGAAGCCTCCGATAATGTCCTGGTATCTCTCGTCAGTAGGATTTACCGCAATAGCTGTATCACCAAGCATTGTCTCGGGACGTGTGGTAGCAAACTCAAGGAAGCGTGTCTTTGAAATACTGCCGTCAGCCTCGATGAAGGGATACTTGATATGCCAGAAATGCCCGGCCTGATCCTCATATTCAACCTCTGCATCTGAAATTGATGTATTACATACAGGACACCAGTTTACGATTCTTGAACCCTTGTAAATCCAGCCCTTGTCATAAAGCTTTGTAAATACCTCGGTAACAGCCTTATTGCAGCCCTCATCCATTGTAAATCTCTCACGGTCCCAGTCACATGAAGAGCCAAGCTTCTTTAACTGTGAAACGATTCTTCCGCCGTATTCCTTCTTCCATTCCCAAGCCCTTTCAAGGAATTTCTCACGTCCGAGGGCTTCCTTTGAGGTACCCTCCTTCTTTAAGGTCTCAACAATCTTTGCCTCTGTAGCAATGGAAGCATGGTCGGTACCGGGCTGCCAGAGTGCATTATAGCCCTGCATTCTCTTGAAACGGACAAGGATATCCTGCATTGTGTTGTCAAGAGCATGTCCCATATGGAGCTGTCCTGTGATATTGGGAGGCGGAATCACAATTGTGAAGGGCTTCTTTGCCCAATCTACCTCAGCGTGGAAATACTTGTTTTTAATCCACTTCTCATAAAGTCTGTCCTCAATGGCCTTAGGATTGTAGGTCTTTGCCAGTTCCTTGCCGCTTGCCTTTGCATAAGCATTCATAATGTCTTCTGCCATAGTCTTTTCCTCCGTAATCAAAATATCGTATGCTTTTTCCAAAACAGCCTTTACCGGGCAATCTCCAGCGTCCAAAACATACGGCCGTTTTGAAAAAAATAAACCCTTCACCGTATAAGGACGATGAAGGGCTATCGTGATACCACCTTATTTCATTCCCGGAAAACCGCTTTCCCTGTTCCTGTATCCCTTTATCGGGACCGCAGCTGGCTATTAACCGGGAATCTCATTTACGCGGCTCAATCAAGCCGCTCGTCTGTAACGGGACTTTCCGTTATTCCCTATCGATGCGTCTTTTGACCCTGCTGCCCGGGCATCCGGCATTTCATGCCCTCACAGCGTCCACCGTCGCTATCCTTCAGGAATACTGCTCAGGAGCTACCTTCAATAAACCTCATCCGAATGACCTTCCAGCCCAGTCTGCCGCCTGCGGCAGCTACGAGTCATCTCTCTGGCGGTTTAGCTTATCTAATCCTCTCCGTCACTGCATTTTCAAGTATTGTACAGATTCTGAATCTGTAAGAATATTAGCATAATAAACCTTTATTATATATTTGTCAAACACTTTTTATGGCTGAAGCCCTTACCGCTTACCATTCAAAGCCCTTTAGACCACTCTGCAGAGGCTGACCGGCAGGCGCTTAATCTATTCTGGCTTCATTCCGCGAACGTTTGTTATCATACATTTTGGCATCTGCCTGCTTCAAAACCTCAACAACATCCGTTTCGACATACCTTCCAAGCTTCCATCCGATGCTCGCGCTAAACCGCGTACCATCACTGTCAAAGGGCTCCTGTTCCTTCAACAGTGTCTTAAAATGTTCAGTTCTTTCACGTTCTGATTCCTCATCATAATTGCCAAGACCTATAATGAAGAATTCGTCTCCACCGCCACGGACGCAGATTTCGGTATCCCGTGCCATTTCGTTTGCGAAGCCTGAAATTGCAATAATAGCATTATCTCCAACATAATGACCGTAGGTATCATTTATCCTTTTCAGACCGTCCAAATCAATGACATATACCAGCCACTGCAGGTTCTGGACCTCCGAAGGATGATGCTCTGCCTGATGCTTCATCTTCTCAATCGCATTATTCATGCCGCGTCTGTTCAGAAGTCCGGTCATCATATCATGCTCTGACAGCTGAATGATTTTTTCCCTGTTACGGGTCATTTCAAGACCATTATTGATATTTCTGACATAGTTCCTGTATACCGTCCCAATCATATTGGTCTGGGAAAGGTTATTCTGAAGGATGGCAACACCAAGCGAAACCGTGTTAAAATGAACCGGGACAACATAATAAACCTGCGGACAGTCCGGAATATCCACCGACTCAGCGGACAGCTCCGGAATCATCTGCTTTCTGTCAAAAAGAACCCTGTTCCATTTTTCAACAAACACATGGTTTGTAAAGCCGTGAAGCTTCTTGTTCATATCAGAATATAAAACCATCTGCATTCTGTCGGTATACCCATCGGTCATTTCACTGTCCGTATCAAGCCAGTTTTCATTCAGGCAAAGATAAAATATCCCATAGGGCTTAAGCAGATATGTAGATTCATATATTTTACAGATGCATTCATTTGCGTTCCGTGTTGCAGTCAGCATTTCGGCCATGTAGCTTTCAAGAAGCATGCTTATGTCCGTTCTGTTCCAGATTCCCGGATCGTTATAGTTATGGTCAAGCTTGAAAACATTACTGCTCATCCTGTTCTTTGCATAATGAACATCCTCACTGCAGCCACAGGATCCGCCTATACAGAGGTTCTTTACCCCTGCCGTCATAAGCTCAATATCCGGCTCCATCGGATCAATTTTATTATGCAGGATATTTACGGCAAGAGCTCCCGTTTTTATCTCATCAGCCGCGTATGAGGTAACCGAAGGCGTATTCATAAGTGCATCCTGCGTAGCCTCATAGCCTGTCACGATTACCTGCTCCGGAACCTTTATCCCATGGCTCATCAGATAATTTGTCAGTCCGATTGCCATATGGTCAGAGGCGCAAATTACTGCCTCCGGCAGATTTTCAGGCGATTCTGCAAGTTTTTTTCCAAGATTTTCACCGCCGGAATACCAGAAATCACCATAAAAAATATCGTCCTCAGTCAGCTCCAGCCCTTCCTCACGAAGTGCATCCCGCACGCCCCCTATACGGTTTACTGAAACCGAATAGTCCTGCGGACCTGCCAGCATCATCACACGCCTGCAATGATGTGTCCGCAGGCAATGCCTTGTAATGTAATAAAAGGCGGTCCTGTCATCTGTATATGCCACCGGATAGTCTCCAAACTGATAATCTATGGATACGACCGGCTTCGTACATTCCTTTTTAAGTTTATCAAGCAGATAATCGCAAACTGTTGTAATACGGTCCTCGTTCATGGTCAGCGGCGCAACAATAACACCATCCAGAAGGTCGAAATTTACATATTCAAACACATTCAGCTCGCCCTTCAGATAGTCCTTGTAGAAATTTGTAACCTGTGCCTGAGGGGAAACCACTACCACGTCATAATCGTATTTCTCACACTGTGAAAAAATACCCTTCATTATTCTCTGCTGGTAAATGTTTTCCGGGAACAACAACAAAAGACCTATTCTTTTCCGTGCTGCCATTACTGCTCCTTCCGTATTTACTGCTGTGTAACTATCTCCTCTGCCGAATCAAATATTAAATCCGTAGCCTTATTCAGCTTAACCTGCTCAATAAGATACTGCTTTCCGTCAACACCGTAATGCTCCTTAATATAATCGTAAAATTCCTCCTTCGAAGCACATCCGTAGTTTGCATATGCAGTTTCTGCAAGCTCCGCTGCCTCTGCCTCCGTAGCCTCAATCTTTTCAGCCTCGACAATGGCAGACCTTATATAGTTATACCAGAGGTTTATTTTTGCCTGCGCCTCCATATACTCATCGAAATACTCTGAATCCAGACCGTTCGAATACTGGAAATAAATCTCCGGATTCGTTCCGTAAACACTGGCAACCTGATCCAGCTGGGCAATAAGCTGCTCCTTATATTCGTAAATCTCCTTGGAAATATCCTTGTTTACTGTTGAATTCGCAAAAAGCTGCTTCAGAATCTGCTGTCTTTTTTCAGCGTCCGCATTTCCTTCCAGATCTGCTAAAAGCTCCGATGCAATTTTAGCCTTATATTCATCAACGGTTTTCTGTTCTCCGTTTGTATGCTCTTCAACCCAGGCGTCAGAAAGCTCAGATATGCTGTAAGCATTAATACTCTTAAGGTTTACATTGAAGGTAGCTGTTTTTCCTGCAAGCTCAGGATACAGGTAATATGTGGTCGGGAAGGTGACGTCAATGGAAAACTGCCCGATTTCCTTTCCGATAAGTGCTGTATCAAAGCCTGTAAAGAAGGTATTAGCCTCTGAGCCGATAACCAGGTCTGTCTTTGTACCCTTTCCCTTTTCAAAGGGCTCGCCGTCCACAAAGCACTCGTAATCAACATCTACTACATCGCCTTTTTCAACTACGGTCTTTCCGTCAACCGCTGCAAGATTCCTGTCAGCCTCAAGCTCTTTATCAATCTCTGCCTGTACATCAGCCGAGGATACGGCATGTGTAAGCTTGATAAAATTCAGCCCCTTATACTGTCCAAGAGTAACATCTCCTGCTTTATATCCTGTAACAACATTTCCATCCTTTTGACCGCATGCCGAAAGTGCAATGCACATCATCATAGCTAATACGGCAACAATTGCTTTTTTCATTTCTGACCCATGCCTTTCTAAAATTCAAATATCAAACCGTCTCCTACGGCTATTATAACATATTATCACATTCTGTCTCAAAAAAAAAGACTGAAATTACAGGAGTACTATGTTATAATGATTTTGTATGCGTTAATGAAGATGGCATCCGGTATTTCACTGCAGAATCAGCTGCAGACAAAGGAGCAATAATCATAAGGAGCAGGCTGAGCAATATATGAACAAAATCATACTTCCCGAAAATGTTGAATATATTATCCACAGTCTTCAGGCTGCAGGCTACGAAGCCTACGCCGTAGGGGGCTGTGTACGTGACTGCATTTTGGGAAACGCTCCTGCAGACTGGGACATCACAACCTCTGCCCTTCCGGAACAGGTAAAAAGCATATTTCCAAGGACTATTGATACAGGAATAAAGCATGGAACCGTCACTATAATGCTCCACAGCGAGGGCTATGAGGTAACAACCTACCGTATCGACGGTGACTACAATGACGGACGCCATCCTGATTCCGTTTCCTTCACCGCCTGTCTTGAGGAGGACCTGAAGCGGCGCGATTTTACAATAAATGCCTTTGTATACAACAACGAGGACGGAATAATTGATATGTTTGACGGGCTTTCGGATTTAAAAAACGGTGTGATACGCTGTGTCGGAAACCCTCTTGAACGTTTTAACGAGGACGCGCTCCGGATATTGCGTGCCCTGCGTTTTGCAGCACGTTTTTCTTTTAAAATAGATCCGGATACCCTGGCTGCAATGAAAACACTTGCACACAGGCTTTCGCTGGTCAGTGCCGAACGGATCCGGTGTGAGCTCGATAAAACCCTGGTTTCGGCAAACCCGGACTATGTTGCCCTCATGAATGAACTCGGGATAGACCGCATCATTCTGCCGGAGCTTGCTGCAGCCGCCCAAAACGGCAGGATAAGCGGATTAAAAACCGCCCTCCGTGCCTCCCTGCCCGTTCACAGCATACGATGGGCCATCCTCTGCAGTTATCTTGACAGCTGCCCCGCACAGGGAAGCAGGGACCTGCTCAGACGTTTGAAATTTGATAATCAGACAATTGATACGGTATGCCTTTTTGTAAGAAACGGTGCGCAACGGCTTCCTGAAATACAAATGGCCGATGAGGCTCCTGATGAATTCTTTACAATATTGCGCTTCATCCTTCACGATATAGGACCTGACGAAATTTTCAACTTCCTGAATTTTAAAATGGCCCTGGCTCTTGCAGATAACGGAGATTCAGAAAGGATATCAGGTGATTATGATTTTTACTCTGCCGCTTTTAGGAAAATCCTTGAAAGCGGACAGTGTACCAGACTGAAGGAGCTTGCAGTCAACGGACGCGACCTGATAAACAGGGGCTTTCCGGCAGGCGAACAGCTTGGCAGCCTGCTTGATTATCTGTTAGTCAGGGTAATCAGAAATCCCGAACTCAACACACCCGATACCCTCTTTGAGCTTGCAATGAAATGGAGTAAACCTGAAAATGAATAACAACGGATATAAATCCACAATCATCATAGGTAGCATAATAGCGGTGCTGATTATAGCAGTATCCGTTATTTTTGCGTTACGCCCCGATGATAAAACAAATACCCGTTCCTCCACAGAGCCCTCGCCCTCAGCCGCTCCTGAAGGCAGTGAACATGAGTCCGGCAGTCTCACCACCGTGTTTGACGGCATAATCACCGGTATCGATCTTGATTCCTCCTGTCTTACCATAAACGAGCTTGGAAGCGATATTCCGCACACACTTTATTATACCGGTGCGACAGATATCCGGACAAGACGGCTTCACCCCATTTCAGCTGCCCTGCTGCAGAAGGGCGACATTGCCGTTGTTTCTTATTCCGAGGACAGGCTTATTTCACTGATCGGCTCCGACATGGTCTGGTCCTACAAAAATGCAGGAAATCTCATCATTGATTCAGAACTTGAAAAAATGACACTGGGAACCGAGGTTTACAGGTATGACAACAGTCTGAAGATACTGGACAGCGACGAATTTATAGGTCTTTCGGATATTTCCTCACTCGATACGCTGAACATTTATGGCATTGATGACCATATTTATCTTATCAGGATTGCAACGGGACACGGTACCCTGTCCTTTGCAAATGACAGTGATTTCATCAACGGTACGCTTTCCTACAACAAGGGTAAAACAGTGACCTTTACCGAAAACATGAGACTTACCCTTGCCGAGGGCGAATATGACATCCGTGTTGAAAACGGTGATTTTACTGCATCAGCCACCATAAAAATCAGCAGGAACAAAAACACCTGCTTCGACCTTTTCGATTATGGCGCAAAGCCCATGGCCTACGGAAATGTTAATTTCAAAATATCACCCTTGGGAAGTGATTTATATATTGACGGAATTAAAACCGGCTATTCAGAGCCGGTAAGGCTCAGCTTTGGAGAGCATTCCATAGAGGTAAGTCTTGGCGGCTATACAAGCTATTTCGGAACAGTCACTGTCGACAAAACCGACACCACAAAAAACATAGTGCTTTCTGAAGCACCTCAAATCGAAAAGCCAGATGAAGACATGATATATACAGATTCAGGGCTTGCTACGGAGGATAATGTCCCGACAGCCTCTCCCGCTCCCACACCTACAGATATTCCCGGCTCAGACGGATCCGATTCAGTCACAAAGGACGATGTCAATGACATCATCCCGGATTCCACTACCGACGATGGTGATATGGATACGCTTGAGGTAATTGACGGAGACAGTGATGAACAATATCCAGACGAAGCTGATGATAAATCTGAGCCTGCCGGACAGCTCCCTTCTGATTTTACAGAAGGAACGATGACGGTTTATACTACAACCGGCACGAAGGTCTATGCTGACGGTATACTGGCCGGTGTCACGGCAGACGGCTGCCTTTCCATGCCAAAGCCATCAGGTACGGTAATCATTACCTTTGAAAAGGAGGGCTATGCTACAAAGCATTATACCATCACTCCGGACCCGGAGGAGTCAGAGGTCTTTTACCGTTTTCCTGAAATGACCGAGCTGCGGGAATAAACCCTCTTATTTTGCTTTTTTGACATTATTATTTCAACCGTTATGTGATATACTTTCACAAAAGTAGTTCACCTACGATATTTGCCATTCCAAAGCATGGCAGAAGCAGCCTGCGGCACAGCCGCTTAACCCATGGTACATAGCCATCCGTCCTCCCCTTGGGCGAGGGAACGGCGGTCACAGCCCATAAAAGGAATTTTTTATGAACAAATCAGGTAACACAACTATAATCAAGGTTGCCGTCATTGTTGTAATACTCGCAATTTTGATTTTCAACTCCTTCTACACCATCAACGAGCAGGAGGCCGCCGTTGTCACAACCTTTGGTGTGGCTTCACCAGTAACCGAATCGGGTCTTCATTTCAAAATCCCGTTCATTCAGCATGTTACAAAGGTTGATACAACCATTAAAGGCTTCCCTATCGGCTACGATATTTCATCAAATCAGTCTATTGAGGATGAATCCCTCATGATTACATCAGATTTTAATTTCGTAAATGTTGACTTCTATGTAGAATACCGTGTAACAGATCCCTGTAAAGCACTCTACGCTTCAGAAAATTATGAAGCAATCCTGAAAACCATCGCACAGTCAAGCATACGTGCCGAAATCGGCTCATATACGGTAGACAGTGTTATTACCACAGGAAAGAGTGAAATTCAGGCATCCATCAAAGAAAAGATTATCTCACATCTTGAAACACACGATATCGGCATTCAGCTTATCAACCTGACCATTCAGGATGCCGAACCGCCTACATCAGAGGTCCTCGAAGCCTTCATGAATGTTGAATCCGCAAAGCAGGGTGCCGAAACTGCAGTAAACAACGCAAACAAATACCGCAACGAGGAGGTTCCCAAGGCAGAGGCGCAGGTCGACCAGGTATTAAAGGAAGCGCAGTCCGAAAAGGAAGCCCGTATTAACGAGGCAGAAGGCCAGGCAGCAAGATTCAACGCGATATTCGAGGAATATCAGAAATATCCGCTCATTACCAAGCAGCGTATGTTTTATGAGGCAATGGAGGAGCTGCTTCCCGATCTGAAGGTCATAATTGACAATTCGGAAACAGGCATCCAGAAGATAATGCCCCTCGAGCCTATCATCGAGGCAGGCTCAGACATCACAACGAATATCGAATAATTTGAAAGGTCAGGTAAAACTTATGGCAGATACAAAATCCAATATAAATGATACAATCGAGCATATCCGTCAGCCGAAATCAAAAAAGCCCCTGATTATTATTGCAATAATTGCAGCTATCATTCTGATTGTCGGCAGCAATGCTTTTGTAATAACCAAGGAAAACCAGTATACACTTGTTAAACAGTTTGGTAAGGTTGACAGAACCATCACCAGCGCCGGTCTCTCCCTGAAGGTTCCCTTCATCGAATCAACCGACACGCTTCCCAAAACAATGCTTTTATACGATTTAACCTCCTCTGATGTTATCACGCAGGATAAAAAAACAATGGTTGTTGACAGCTACGTTCTGTGGAAAATCACCGATCCGCTTAAATTCACACAGACACTTACGACAATCCCGAATGCGGAAGCACGTATCAACACCATTGTATATAATTCAATTAAAAATGTAATAAGCAGTATGCTCCAGAATGATGTAATCCAGGCGCGTGACGGTTCACTCAGCACCTCCATCATGAACAATATCGGAAGCAGCATTGACCAGTACGGTATTGCTCTCGTTTCAGTCGAAACAAAGCATCTCGATCTTCCCAGCGACAACAAGGCAGCCGTTTATGAGCGAATGATTTCGGAGCGAAACAACATCGCAGCTTCCTATACGGCACAGGGTGAGAAGGATGCAAAAATGATCCGTACACAGACCGATAACGAAATCGTCGTAAGCGTTTCAGAGGCTGAAGCTGAGGCCGAAAGAATAATCGCCGAGGGCGAGGCCGAATATATGCGCATTCTTTCAAATGCCTACAATACTGAAGAACGTGCAAGCTTCTACACCTTTGTCCGTTCACTTGATGCGGCAAAGAAATCCATGTCAGGAGACAAAACCCTGATATTATCCTCCGATTCACCTCTTGCACAGATATTCAACTGTGACCTGAGTGAATGACCCTAAGGGGACGGGGTTGCTGGTTCAAAAATTATGAGCTGAAGGCGAATGTGGTGCCGGTGATGCCGGTTTGAAAAAGATGACCCTAAGGGGACGGGGTTGTTGGTTCAAAATTCTTTGATTTTGAACCTTCAACCCCGTCCCCTTAGGGTCATTTTTTCTTCATCAATGTACTCAAAAGCAT
Organism: Lachnospiraceae bacterium; assembly: GCA_045627205.1. GTDB lineage: Bacteria > Bacillota > Clostridia > Lachnospirales > Lachnospiraceae > RUG11977. Next base: position 2,357 of record JAZQNG010000023.1, on the reverse strand, counting down.
AGGATATACAGCCTCACTCTGTTCCTTCCAGTTTGCACATATCTGTTCAGCCATGTTCTGTGTCGAACTGGCAATATTGATTTCAAGAAGCTTCGAGCCATCCTCTTCTATTACAAGATTCGAAACATAGTGTGTCAGATCCAGCTGATAACAGTGACTCTGTACAGCATAGTCCTCATGCATTGGAATCCTGTTTTCCTTAATGTATTCATCAATATCATGACACATCGAGTCCGATATTTCCTTTTTCATGAGCTTTAAAACCGTGCGTCCCTCATCGGTAAGATAATATAGTGTCTTCCCGTGCACCAGCTCCTTTTCAACATAGCCGTCATCCAGCAGCTCGCCCAGATCCTGCTGTAACGTAAAATAATCGGTATAGTTGTTGCTCAGCAGGAAAAAGCTCAGCCTGTTTGTCGAGAGCGGGAAATCAACCCTGCTCAGCATATAAAGCATTGAAAGCTTATATAAAGCATTTGTTTCAGTCATTTTGCGTCACCTGCTCTTCCGTTTCATCATCCTTCAGGTATTCCTCGATAAGTGCCCATATTTCATCCCTGCCCTGTTTGGTTTCCGCTGAGAAGGGAATTATTTTTGTTGATGCCTTTGCACCAAGTGCAGTCCTTATTACCTTGACCTGATGCTGTATCTGGGACCGGTTGATTTTATCAAGCTTTGTGGCTATCACTACCGGTTCAAAGCCTTTTGCCACAACCCATTCATACATTTCCTTATCATTGCTTCCAGGCTCATGCCGTATATCAACAAGCAAAAACACGATTCTAAGGACATCTGATGTGCAAAGATATTTTTCAATCATCTTACCCCATTTGGCTTTGATTTCCTTTGAAACCTTTGCGTAACCATAGCCCGGAAGGTCTACATAGTACAGCGCCTCATTAACCTTATAATAATTAATGGTCTGCGTTTTTCCGGGCTGTCCTGAGGTCCTTGCAAGTGATTTCCTGTTCATCAGTGCATTTATCAGCGAGGATTTTCCAACATTCGATTTACCGGAAAAGGCAAACTCAGGCAATGAATTTTTCGGCAAAATACTTGATACACCGCATACGGTTTCAAGCTCAGCATTTTTTACGATCATTAAATATCCTCCCTGTTAAAAAAATAGGACGATTCAACGAACCGCCCTTTATCATCTGATAGTGAATCAGGCTGTAACACCTGTATTTCTCCTATAAGTCTTTCCCTTTGGAGTTTTACGTTCCTCTCCTTCGGGAAGAAGAACAACCTCCGGCTTGTCCTCGCCAAGAGCTGCCGCTTTTGTGATGATGCACTTTATCACACGCATATTGGTAGGCATGTCATACATTACATCCATCATGATTTTCTCACAGATTGAACGAAGTCCGCGGGCACCGGTCTTTCTTTCGAAGGACTGCTTTGCAATAACCTCAAGTGCCTCAGGTGTAAATTCAAGCTCAACACCATCCAGCTCAAAAAGCTTTTTATACTGCTTTGTGAGTGCATTCTTGGGCTTTGAAAGAATATCAATCAGTGCCTGTTCATCCAGCATATCCAAAGCAACACTGACAGGTACACGACCGATAAATTCAGGAATAAGTCCGAATTTAATCAGATCCTCAGGAAGAACCTGTCTGAAAAGATCGCCGATATCAAGCTTCATGGGGTCCTCAATTTCAGCATTGAAGCCCAGGGATTTCTTTCCGATACGGCTCTCCACAATCTTTTCCAGTCCGTCAAATGCACCACCGCATATGAACAGGATATTTGTGGTATCAATCTGAATCAGCTCCTGATGCGGATGCTTGCGGCCGCCCTGCGGCGGAACGCTTGCGATGGTACCCTCCAGGATCTTTAACAGAGCCTGCTGAACACCCTCGCCGGAAACATCACGGGTAATGGAAACATTCTCAGATTTCTTGGAGATCTTATCTATCTCATCGATGTAGATGATACCATACTCGGCTCTGTCTACATCGAAATCAGCTGCCTGAATAAGCTTTAAGAGGATATTCTCTACGTCCTCACCTACATAGCCTGCCTCTGTAAGAGTGGTGGCATCTGCTATGGCAAAGGGCACATTCAGGTGCTTGGCCAGGGTCTGTGCAAGATAAGTCTTACCTGAACCGGTCGGTCCCAGCATAAGAATATTGGACTTCTGAAGCTCCACATCAGTCTTTGGTGCATAGAGAATGCGCTTGTAGTGATTATAAACCGCTACAGAAAGCACTCTCTTGGCATCATCCTGACCGATAACATATTCATCCAGATGCGCCTTTATTTCCTGAGGCTTGGAAAGATTTATATCCTTAAATTTGTCGTTTACTCTGTTCTTGCCATCCTTATACTCGTCAAAATCAACGTCCTCGGATTCC
>JAZQNG010000022.1:0-3215 GCA_045627205.1 Lachnospiraceae bacterium | reverse complement strand
CTGCCTTGTCCTCGAACTTCCAGTAATCCTCATCATCGATAAGATTCTTTGCAATGTCAAGATCGAAATCAGCCTCGATAGCTGCCTTAAGCTCAGGGAACTTAGCGCAGTAGTCTGCGTAAAGCTTGTTCCATGCTTCCTCTGCCTTTGCACCGTTGTCTGCAAGTGAAGCATAGTTTGCGTATACCTCATCGGGTACGAAGAAAGGCTCTGTTGAAGGCCAGCCGATGTTCTCCTTTAATGCAAGTACATTCTCATCGCCGAGAGGCTCGCCGTGTGCCTTGGGTGAACCCTCCTTTGCGGGACAGCCCTTACCGATCTTTGTCTTGAACATAATCATTGAAGGCTTTGTTGTCTCTGCCTTTGCAGCCTTGATAGCCTTCTCGATTTCTGCCATGTCATGGCCGTTCTCAACTACGATTGTCTGGAAACCAAAGCCCTCAAAGCGCTTAACGACATCCTCCTTGAATGCGATGTCTGTGCTACCCTCGATGGTGATATTATTTGAATCGTAAAGTACGATAAGCTTTCCAAGTCCAAGAGTTCCGGCAAGTGAAAATGCCTCACTTGAGATACCCTCCATCATACATCCGTCTCCGCCGAGTACATATGTATAATGATCGAAAATATTGAAGCCCTCACGGTTGTACTTCGCAGCCATATGCTTCTCAGCCATTGCCATGCCGACTGCCATTGCCATTCCCTGTCCAAGAGGTCCTGTTGTAGCCTCTACACCTCTGGTATGTCTGTACTCGGGATGTCCGGGAGTAAGTGAACCCATCTGTCTGAACTGCATCAGGTCTTCCTTCTTGAGACCGTATCCGAACAGATGAAGAAGTGAATATAATAATGTTGAACCGTGTCCGCCCGAAAGAATGAATCTGTCTCTGTTCTTCCAATCAGGATTCTTGGGGTTGTGATTCATCTCCTTGCCCCACAAAACATATGCGATATCCGCACATCCGAGAGGAAGTCCGGGATGTCCTGACTTTGCCTTCTGAATGGCATCTGCAGCAAGAACACGGATAGCGTTTGCTGACATTACATCAATATTGCTCATAAAAAAGCTCCTTTCCTGTACGCTTCCTGCGCACGTTCACTTATATAATGATGACGGCATCAAAAGTACTGACGCCCATTGATACAGACTGCCGCACTGCTTTGCAATTCACACAGCCTTCGTATCATATATAACGTTGGGTCATTATCCTGACCGCAATCCGGGACGGAATAAATACCGCAGACATCACAGTACGCACAAGAAATCAGAGCGTAAACAGCAGACTCGCAAATCCAATCCCACTCGAAGTCATTTTAGCATATTTTTACAAATAATTCCACTTATTTTTTATTTCACCTGTGATTTTGTGGCGTGGTGATTTTTCGTTACTATTCACAGTCTGTCCAAAACGCATTCATAAGCCCTGCCTGCTGCGCAGTCAGTCGCTGCTTCGCAGCTTATGGCTTATTCATGAGTTTTGAACAGCCTCCATAGTCGGATAATAATATCCGCAAGCCCGAGAGCAAGCTCCTTGTCGGTCAGGCTTGCCATCCTGTTATTGTTTGTTTTTTCCTGAATGTTTTCCATGTATCCTCCCTGTACAATAATTATTTTTTTGCGCAGTTCTTGCATGGTCTGAACCCGGCATTTTCAGCTTCTGCAGCGCTTTCAAAATATATCCGGTTATGTTCGGCAGGCAGGGAATGGCATGTCGGCACATGGTATACCAGACTGTTCCTGTTACCGATTATAGAACCGCTGTCTATAGGTCCATCATCAGGTTCCGCTATTATCGGGATAATGTCTTTTTTTATTTCCTGTTCTTTAGATATTTGCTGTACTATAGCGGCACAAGCGGCTGTAACCGTTGTCCCATCGCCCTTCACGGTTATTGTTCCGTCCATGTCGGTGCGAAATACCTGTCCTGAAAACATTTCAAGTCTTTTCACTACATTGGTATCAGGATGACCATAGCAGTTATTGCTTCCTACACTGACCATTGCTATTGCCGGACTGACCTTTTTCAAGAATAAAATCGGGTTTGAAGCATCGCTCCCATGATGTGATACCTTAAGTACATCCGCTTTTACATCATTTGACTGCATCACGTAATTGAGACCAGCAGCCGGCATATCTCCTGTAAAGAGTATGGAATTGTCATAATACCTTAACATCATGACGATACTGGAATCATTTGCAGTTTCCCCATAGTCAGCCATAAGTATTTCAGCGGTGCATTTGTATCCCAGCTTAACGGTATCGCCGGTGCAAACGACGGTCGGATTAATCCCATGATTTATGCAGTAATTTTCGAAATTCGTGTATTCACTTGAACTTCCCTTACGTGCAGGCACATATATCTTTTTGACCTGATAATCACGGATTATGTCCGCGGCGTTTCCCATATGGTCGGTATCCATATGTGAGATAAAGAGCGTATCAATCTTTTTTATGTTAAAGAATTCAAGCTGCTCCTGCAGGTCTTTGTAAGCAGATCGTTCACCGGTATCAATAAGTATGGTTTTTCCGTTTACCCGGATTACTGTTGAATCTCCCTGTCCAACATCAAACATGTGAAGGGTTAATCCGGTTTTTCTGATTTTTATCTCATATTCTTCGGCGATACCGTTACCTGTCAGTTTAATGACAGATTTCCCGGGTCTTTTGCCGGTTATTGTAAGGTTGCCGTTCTTTAATGTGTAGCTGATTCTCTTGGAACCGGATACGACCTCAACAGATGAAATCTTGCCCGATACCGGTCGGATGCTTTCACCGACACTTACGGATGCCTTATTTTCCGATGAAGCATTTACAAGGGATGGAGTTATAAAAGCAAGGATGAATATGGTGAAAAAAACAATTAAAGAAAGTTTTTTCATTGCCGGCACCTTCCTTCATCTGTCTGTAAAGCAGCCTTGCCACATAACGTTTTCCTGATTTTTTTCTTCTGCAAAAAATTAACTTTATACAAGTCTGACATACTACAGAAGCTATTCGATATGAGTCGTCAAAGCTACGAGTGGAATACTCAATCCCACAAAATTTGTAATTGAGCCATTTCTTTTTCAAAATTTTGAGTTGTTACTATTCACAGGCTGTCCAAAACCTATTCATAAGCCCTGCCTGCTGCGCAGTCAGTCGCTGCTACGCAGCTTAAGGCTTATTCATAAGTTTTGTCCAGCCTCCATAGTCGGATAATAATATCTGCAAGCCT
>JAZQNG010000021.1:0-5759 GCA_045627205.1 Lachnospiraceae bacterium | reverse complement strand
ATAAACAGCGAAGGAAAGAAGGAAACAGAGAAATACTGCAGCGGCGCCCTGTATTTCGAGATAGGCATCTATCTTGAGATAAAATTCAAGGCACAGCTTTTCAGCAGCGACAAGCTGAAATATGAGCCGACTCTTTACGAGGCGCAGTGGCCGATATTTACCGTGGGTGATCAGCGTAATGTAACGGATTTCGCCGATTCGCCCGGCGCAGCAAAATATAAACAGCCTATTGAGATAATCGGTAAAAACAGTGAGCGTGTGAGCAACAGCCTGTTTGACATGAACTATCTTGACCTCAGAGACGGAAGCACCGGTTACGTAAGCTATAATGACGCTACAGAGAGCAGTTTTGATATCTCCTTCACTAACAAAAAATTCAGCTATGACCCTAAGAGTAATACCATATCGGTCAATGCCGGAGGATCGTCAATACAGGAAGAAACTGACATGAGGATTGTCTGGAAGGGGAATGCTCTTGCGTTCTCAACAAGGACACTTGAGAAGACTGTAAAGATAATATGGTCTGATCCTGCGAACGCTAGAATGATTTTCTTTGATTCAATGGGTGGAAACTCGATAAAGACAATTGCTTTGGCTGTTGGAGAGCCGGTAACTGTTCCTGCCGACCCTATAAAGCAGGGCTACATCTTTGGCGGCTGGTATACAGACGAGAGCTTCAGCCGGAAGTTTGTATTCCCTTCAAAGATGCCGAATTATGAGAACAAGAGCGTTACGGCATATGCAAAGTGGATACCAAGAAAGGATACCCCTTATGCAGTCGAGCACTATATTCAGAATGCAAGCGGCAGGTATGTAATCGATTCTATCGATTACAGAACGGGAGAAACTGATTCTGTACCTGTTCTTGAAAATCTTGTAAGGAAGAGTGCAGATATATCCTATTATGATTCTGCAATATACCCCATCAGTCCTGATGGGCAGTCGATTATAAGAATATATTACAAGACCAATAAGTACGATGTGACCTTCACCTACGGCAATCTTGAAATCAGGAATGAAAATGAAATAGATGAAGGAACCATGCCTTTGAAATATACGGTTTGTCACGGGTCACTCCAGTATGCTCCTCCTATTTGTATGCCCGGCTATACTTTCATGGGCTATAAGGATGTTGCTACCGGCAAGCCCTTAGAGACTGATAAAGACGGATATTTTATCGTAACCGCTTCCGGAACCTATGCGGCAGAGTGGAAGCAAGCTGAAAATACACCGTACATGATAGAGTTTTATGTTAAAAATCCTGTGACATATGATGATGAACTTGCTGAGAAGCTTTATTTCGAGGGCAGAACGGGAAGCACAATTTCTGCTGATGTTACTGATTATCCGTCTAAGTACAGTGATCAAAAGTATTTCAGTTATTCAGGTATGTCCGGAAATATTGATTACGAAAATCCTGTTATTTCTGCATACGGCGATACCGTAATCTGCTTCTATTACAACAAAGCCACATACGACGTGACCTACATGATTAATGCTCAGGAGGAATATAAAAAATATCGAATGAGGGAATGGGGAACTATGCTCCCTGAACCGGACGACCCTGTAAATACTGACAGTGACTATTTGTTTGGAGGCTGGTATAGCGACAGCAGCTGTTCGGCGGAATCACTTGTCAACTTTAATACCCTTACGATGCCTGCGGAGAATATAACGCTTTATGCAAAATGGGTTCCCAGAGATGACATCAAATATACGGTAGAGCATTATTTGCAGAATGCTGATAATGATGGCTATACTCTTGACAGGCAGGATAATTTTACCGGAACAACAGGTACTACCGTTTTTGCGGATTATTTAGATTATGAGCACTATAAAGCAAACAAAAATGCTCCGGATACTGTTAGTTCAGCAACCATTGCAGGAAACAGGGAAAACGTGCTGAAACTGTATTACGACAGGGAAACCGTTAAAGTTAAATTAAAAGCCGGTACGGGGTATTATAATCAGGATCCTTATTATGGTTACTTTGATAAGGAAGGTGAGAAGCCTGCTGAGGTTGAGTTATCATTCAAATATGGGCAGATGTTCCAGACTTCGATGATTCCTAAACTCGAATTATTCGCTTTCAACGGTTGGAAAGACGCACAAGGTAATGATTTTGCCAATGGAACACGTGTTGAACAGAACGGTATTGAACTGACTGCGGACTGGCTTTTCAGCGCGATAGAATTTACTGTAAATCACTATGTTATGGATACAAACGGTAATTATCCCGAAATCCCTACAATAACGGAGACAAAGACTGTTCCTAAAGCTGATTATTATACACTGGAAGCATTCAAGAACTCCAATTTGATTAATGAAGGCATTGAGTATAAGGGCCAAAAGAATACCGGCAACAGTTGGATAATAGCTATGTTAATTGACTCCGGTACGGAGGTAAATCTGTATTACGAGCGTAACAGGTATCCTCTTACATACGTTTTTGGTGAGAATAATGAGTATGGCTATCTCTTCACTGACTACACGAATGGATATGTTTATTATGGTGCTGATATCACGAAACCGGATATTAATAAGATACAGGGGATGACAGCATCAAGTGTTCAGACTAATGTGGGTATTGATTTCAATGATTTGAAAAATATGCCCGCATTGGCAATAACCATTACCATATCATATACATATAACCACTATACTGTTTATTTTTCAAACGACCAGAAATCTCAGGAATTTGTGGTCGGAACAAAACAGGAGCTTGCTGCAAATGAATTTACAAACGAAGGTTATGTGTTTATGGGCTGGACAGACAGAGAGGGGAGCAGTACCGTAAAATATCAGGACAAACAAATGATTGATCAGGCTCTTACTTATGAGGCTGACGGCAGCGTTTACCTGTATCCTGTATGGAGACCGATAACAATTGATTATGAGTTTAAGGTAGTTGCTTATAAGGATAATAATTTATGGTACATTCCTGAAGATTATGTATCTGATATGTCAGTGTTTAAAAAGAAGTCATATACCTATCATACCAATCAGGAGGGTAATCCGTGTGATGATTTATTGGAAGTTCCGGACCTTGCTAACCTGAGTGTTGCAGGATATAAATTCAAGGGCTGGTGTATCGGTGACATTTATGCCGAAAGCACTAACGCAGGCTGGTCTTATGATGATTCTACGCTGGGTCCCGACTGCTACGTCAGTTACGATGGCCTGACGGATAACACTACACGCTATATTTCTGCAGTATTTGAGCCGGCAGAGTATGGGATTAAGCTGGTCAACACTGCACCTGAAACAATTACGGTGTCTGATAATCAGGAGAAGATAGATATTACATTCATAAGAGATGGTTTACTTGAATCTCCGAGTGTTGACCCCGGGTATTATGAGACTATAGCTAAAAAATATCAGTTTGAAGGCTGGTATACCAAACAGAATGGTCAGGGATATAAGCTGGTTGACGGATATCTGAAAATGGGTGGTAATAATTACAATCCGGTTGATTTCCCGAAGAATCTGACGATAGAAAATGGCTGCATAACATTCTATGCGAACTGGGTAGAGTGCGGTGACATTGTTTACAAGGTTACGGTATATCCGGTAGGCAATGTGATAGATAATGCAGGAGAAAACGGATTTGATTATTCTACCTATGAGTATACAACTACAGCGGTTTATTCAAAGTATGGTACTGCCATTGTAATTCCTGAAGACATACTGACGGCCCCTGAAAAACTGGGTGATTTAAAGGGCTGGGCTGTGTATGATGGTAATAGTCAGCCTGTCCTTGACCAAAATGGCAAGCAGATGTATTGGGGTGGTACTAGTGGATTTAAGGATTTACTGATAGATGGCACCTATAGAAATATCAGTCTTTATCCGGATGTGGACTGCAATTTATGGGTATTCGGAAAACGTGTAAATACCATCGAAGCTATGACAATGAACTATGCACCCAATACCGATGGAAAAGCAACCTTTGATTTTAAAACTACTGCTTTAGAGCTTGATAATTGCAAGTTTGATTGCAATATTACTTCTACGGATTTAGGTGCTGTGACAAAGGGCAGTAACAATGTATATTCACTGATTACGTCGGATATGGATGGGTCATTAACAATTCAGGTAAAGAATACAAATACGATAAATATGACTGTCGGCAACGATTCGTATGATTTTGCGGCAATAGCAGTTAACAAAAGCCAACTGAATATACTTAATTCAGATGAGGGCCAGACACATGAGCTAATCATTAATAGTAATCGTAACCTTCCCCCCCCGGCATGGGTGGGTGGCGGATATAAGGGATGTTTTATATATGGTATTTATGTAAGCCGTGGTTATTTTCAGGATATGGACCTGGTTTATATTAACATAACGGGAGATGGTGGTGGCTATGCCGGTATTAATGCAGGAGCAGACAGCACTGTTAATACAGGTAAGTTATTCATTGCAGTTCCATACTTTTACGATGTAGCAAATTCACAATTGCTCTCAATCGCATTTCGGGGGCCTATGCTCGATAATGGCGAGATGCTTAATTCTTTATATATTAACAAATCCAGTTGTAAACTTGCACTATTTGGAAGGGTATGCAGCACTGCGTATGTGATTGGTAATGATTATCAAAATGAAACAACTAATTTTGAGGAATACAGTAATAAAACCCGAGCTAATTCCGCTCTCTATTATGCATTACATTTCAACGATAAAGATGCTGAATGGAGTGATATTCAGAATCGCATAACGGAAATCAAAGCTACCGTTCCGAAGTATTGGTTATAAGATTGCATAAAGGATATGAAAAAGAACCTTCTGGTTTGACAATTTAATGCTAAACTGTGTGCTAAGCCGGGGATTAACCCCCCCGGCTTAGCATTTTTTTATTTTGGTGTGTTTTATGATGTATGGAGGTATTATGAAAAGCGGGCTTATTTGAATTTCCTGTTTTTAATTTTTGCATTGATATGTATTTGCACGGCAGGGTTTCCTACAGAGGCTGATGCCACAATCAAATCACCGGTGGATGAAAATTACTATAATCAGTTTTAATATAGTTAACAACACCGGAACAGATATTTATTTTTATACAAAGGCCCTGAAGAAAAAGATGGCCAATATTATTGCTGAGCAGATGAAGAATACGGAAGGTATTTTTGAAGAAATTACAAAAACGGACATCCGAAGGGCTATTACATCTAAGAACTGTAAATTTGATTTTTCGGGCCTTACAGTATTCTTTGATGAGACTATGGGCTTTGGATCTCATGCATTAGGTACTGTCAGCTATTTTATTCCTTATACAGAGATTGCGGAATATATAAAGGAGTCAAAAATACAGTTTTAAGATAACACCAAATCAAAAAAGCTAAGCCGGGACTTACCCCCTGACTTGGCTTTTTTTTGATTTGGTGTTATTTTCACAGTTCGATAATCTTTTTTTGAAAAAATTTTTTATGTAATTTTTAAATCAGGTGAGTAAAATCGAAAATCCGTGCAACTAATGGGTGTAAACATAAAAAACGAAAAAGGAGGTGGAGGAAATGAGGTATACAACGGAAGAAGCATTGTCTGAGATTATGCGGAGGAGAAGCAGTATCATCGTCCACCGGAACCGGCGTGAATGCAGGATACTCTCGGCAGCGGTATGCGTGATGTCTGTCGTGCTTGTATCGGTGATAGCAGTCCTGCAGGCAGGGGCAGAAAAGGCTTCTCCCGTTTCACTGTATGGCTCATTCCTGCTGAGTCAGGAAGCGGGAGGCTATGTGCTGACGGCACTCGCCGCGTTT
>JAZQNG010000020.1:0-7486 GCA_045627205.1 Lachnospiraceae bacterium | reverse complement strand
TATTTTTGATGCCTGTTTATTCATATTTGACTTGTTGGCAGGCTTACCGTTTTTTTTGCTCATATTCTGCCTCCTTAAGTCCTGAAAATGATTTCCGTATATATGCTGTCAAAGAAATTGATAACCATCTTAATAAGATTTGAAAGCAGCAGAATAAGGAAAATAATAATAAACATGGCAACAAAGGTAAGAAGCAGCGTAAGAAGCGTCTTACCGAGTGTATAGTTATGAACCTGCATGATTCCAATCAGCATCATTATCACACCATACGCAATTCCGACTGCGATAATGATGGAATAAAATGCCTGCTCCTCATCGGCTATGAAACGGCTGAGTATAGTTGCAATTGTGAGCATCACGGTAATAGGAACCGTACCGTAACCGACTGCAATAAGAATATCCTTCATTCTGCCTTCACCGCCCATAAGACAGGTGATTGACCAATTGCTGACGCATATCAGAATATAAAAGGCAAACACACCGAGCAGTTCAAAAAGACTGTCTACGTTTCTGGGATCGAGGTCATTTACTACAAAGCTTGCACACAGTCTGTTGAGGGAAAAGCTGACCGAAAAAAGGAACACCAGAATAAACGCGATAGGTACACTGCCCCGCTCCTGATGACGAATCCAGTAAAATCCCTCCATCGGATGTGAAAGAGTGTATAACAGATATTTCCACTTTTCTTTAGAAAAGGCTTTACTCATCTGCAACTACCCCCTTTCTTTTTTTTATAACCTTCTTAACGATAATTATCAAAACCACGAGAATAAGAATACCTGTAAGGAAATATCCGATATTCTCAGTCAGTATACCGTTTCTGTATCTTCTGTAGGCAATTGAATAATATTCACGGTTCATTCCGAGCTTCAGATATTTCATTGCATTTTCATAGTCGCCGGCAGTAAGATATGCCTTACCGATACCGGTATTTGCAAGCTCGTTATTCTCATCAAGCTCAAGTACACGTCTCCAGAGATCGACAGCAGAGGCTTCATCGCCGTCATAGCGGAGTGCTACGGCATCATTGATAAGCTTACCGTATTCAGTTACCTCAAAGGATATGATTTCAGCCTTAGAAGCATCAAGGACAACCATTCTTCCGCCAATATCCTCTATTGCTGCAGGAAGCTGGAAGGTACCCTCCTGTGTTCCAAGTCCGCCAAAAATATAAAGAAGATTTCCCTCATGGTCGTAGGTGAAAATCCTTCCCCTCTTTCTGTCAAGACAGGAATAAACTCCGTTCTCACGATAAACAACATCGGTAAACTGTGAAGCGCCTGCGTACTCATTTGTTCCGTCAATCCAAAGATCTCCGCCTACATTCTTATTTTCACCTTTTTTGATAACATCCTGTCCTCTGGGATTGAGTCTTCTTACACCCTGTACGCCGTTCGCATCAATATTTGTTGCATAAACAAAGCCGTCAGGATCTATATCAAGTCCGGTAAACTCAGTAGGAATAAACAGCTTCTGATTTGATCGTTCCTCCTTGGTCGCAAGTCTTTTCCAGAATTTTTCCCAAAGGGAAATAGTTACCTCAATGGTACCGAAAAAGCTTGCAAATTCACCGTTTGATTCAAAGACCATGATACCCTCAAACATACCTGAAGCAATGACATAAACTCTGTCCGCATAATCAACGGTAACCTTTAAGGGAGTAAACACATAGTTTTCCTCAAGGCTTTCGGATTGAGGATTGTCTATCTGCATATAAAAGCTTCCATCCATATTCAGGACAACAATTCTTCTGTTCTGTGAATCAGCAATATAAATCCTGTTGTTTTCAGAAACACAAATTCCTGTAGGCTGCTTAAAGCCGTCTTCCTTACCGTTATTATCGAAGGAGCTGATAATCCTTCTGCAGGATTTCATTGAATTATCAAGTACAAGAATCCTGTTATTTCCTGTATCACAGATGTAAATATCACCGTCAGGAGAAAGACACATATCCTGAGGTGTGTTCATATTTCCAACCGGTTCGCCATCGCAGGTCATATTGAGCGTAGAAATATTACCTGCCGGAACATAGGCTGCCGGAGTAAAATGAATATACTCACGATAATCATAATTATATGTGTCATAAGGAATATCGTCTGCATAAACGTTAAAGCCCGCAATATCTCCGAGAATCAGGACACACATAAAAAGAGCCATGATTTTTATGAATTTTTTCAAAAAGAATATCTTTTTCAAGCTCTTCCTCCTAAATCAGTCCTTCATACCTGAAGAAGTCATTGTTTCCAGTACATTCTTCTGACAGATAAGGAAGAATGTGATGGGAACAGCTGCAATAATAAATGTTACGGCTGCGGCTGCGCCTGCTCTTGCAGCGCCACCGGCCGAAATCTGCTGAAGTGCATACTGAAGAGGCTTCAGCTGCTCATCCCTAAGGAAGGTGGAGCCTGTATTGCCCCACATCTGCTGGAACTGGAAAATAGCGAGTGTAAGCCATGCCGGCTTAACATTAGGCATTACTATATGCCAGAAAATTTTCCACTCCGATGCTCCGTCCAGACGTGCCGATTCCATCAGTGAATCGGGAAGCTGTTCCATGAACTGCTTCATAAGGTAAAGACCCATACCATATCCGCAGGACTGAAGAATAAGTGCCCAGTATGTATTGTTAATATGAATCCAGGAACAGATCATATACTGCGGAGTCTGGGTAACCTGCCATGAAAACATCAAAGAAAGGACAACCGCACTAAAAAGGATTTTCTTTCCCGGGAAATTATGCTTTGCAAGAGGATATGCAGCCATTGATGCAAGTATGACATGTCCTACCATGCCACCGCCTGTAATGATGACTGTGTTTAAAATATATCTTGAAAACGGTACCCAGGAATCACTCATCAGATTAAACAGATCCGAAAAATTCTCAAGTGTGGGATTTTTAACAAATATTTTCGGAGGGAACTGAAAAAGCTCGTCCAACGGCTTCAGGCAATTGTTGACAACCATTACAAGCGGAAGAATCATTGCAACACCGCAGATAAGCATCAATACAAACAAGAGCGTATTGCCTGCCATTGAACGGTTCAGCTTCTTCTGCCTGCGCCTGAAAAGTCTGCGCTTTGGCTTTATTATATATTCATCGTTATGTCTCGCCATAAAACTATCCTCATTTACTTAAGCTTAAAAGAATACACCACTTTTATCCTTCATAACAATAATACAGGTTCACGTACTATTCCCCGACTCTTCCCAAAAGCTTCTGAACAATCTTATTGCTTCCTATCATGAGAAGGAATAAAACGGTTGCAATCGCAGATGCATAGCCCATTTCAAAACGGACGGTACCATAGTCCAGAAGATGTGTAACAACAGTCGCACCGGAATAATTAACAGAAGGATTGCCCGCCAGATTAATGGATACATCCGAAATTGCAAAGGACTGTGTTATCTGCATAACGGCACCGAACATCAGCTGAGGCTTCATAGAAGGAAGCGTTACATACCAAAGCTCCTGCCAGCGGTTTTTAACTCCATCAAGTGCAGCCGCCTCATAAAGCGATTTGTCTACTGTCTGAAGTCCGGCAATAAAGGAAAGGAAACCGGTACCAAGGGACAGCCAAAGCTGTACAATGATGAGCATCGGAAGTACATAGCTTTCCGTTTTCATCCATACAACAGCTTCATCAATAATTCCAAGCTTCAGAAGAATACCGTTCAGGTAACCGTAGCGGTCTCCTGAAAGAATGAGGTTCCATACAACATAAGCGTTACCGCATATACTCGGTGCATAGAAAATCAATGTAAGAAAGGCACGAAGCCAGCCCTTAAATTCATTAATGATCCATGCAAAAAGAAGACACATAAAATAGCTGACAGGTCCGGTAACAATTGCAAGAATCAGTGTGTTCTTCAGCGAGGTCAGGAAAACATCGTCCTCGAGGAACAGCTTTACATAGTTCTTCCAGCCAATAAATTCAGGCATTTCAAGCATATTGTAGTAGGTAAAGCTGAAGCCTATACTCATTACAACAGGAAGTATCGTAAACAGGAAGAACAGGATAAAGTATGGCGCAAGCATAAAATAAGATGCCTTATTCTTCTTTATACGATAGCTGAGCTTCGCAGTTTTCTTTGCTATAGCCTGTACATCCTGTAGCTCACCTGTGCCGGTGACAGAAGCATTTTTCGACATACTCTCCTCCTTAATCCAGTTTTAATTCTTCTCTCTTGTATTTAATTTCCGCATTAATATAAATAACCTTATCCATCAGTTCCTCCCTCGGAAGAGCAGTATCCGTGTTTGTAGCAACGGAATAAAAGGCATTATAAACATTTCTCCATGAATAATAACCGCCCGGAACCTGAGGAATTCCCTTTACAGATTTAAGTGCAAGCTGAAGTGCTTCAAAATCATCAACAGGCCATGGCATACTTAAAAATGCTTCATAGTTCGCGGTAGGTACTCTTGCGGCACTTCCCATAAGACCTTCCATTTCCCTGCCATAGGCAATCTGTGTATCAGCACTTGTCCACCACTTTGCAAATTCCCAGCTTGCATCCCTGTTTTCGGTATCAGCCATAATCATTGTAGCAAGTCCTGTACATGCAACAGAGTGGTCAACGGTTCCATCTTCTTTTACCGTACCGGGTATTTGTGTAAAGCTCCAAAGACCTGCAATGTCAGGAGCAGAAACCGCAAAATTATTATAGGTTGTGTAATCAGCAATGATTATAGGACTCTCTCCTGTTCTGAAGCGTTCCTCAACACTTGTTTCCTTATCAAGCTTATAATCCGTATAATACTCACAGAAATCCTTAAATACACTGACTGCAATATCGGAATCCAGTTCAGATTTTGTTCCGTCATCATTATAATAACGTCCGCCGTTCTGATAAAGCAGTGAAGCAAACAGCTGCTCATTTGCAAGCATTCCGAATTCCATCTGGTTCTTTGCAAGAACTGTCATGGCAACCTTAACATCATCCCAGGTTTCCGGAACCTCAAGACCGATTTCCTTAAGTATATCCTTTCTGTAGAACATAACAGGATATGTAATGGTCTCAGGAAGTGCATATACAGCATTATCATATGTAAACTGGGTATTTGCAGCCTCAGGGAAACGTTCAAGTACTTCGCCGCAGTCTTCAAACTGTGTAAGGTCAAGAACAGCATGACGGATACCATAGTTTACGGGAGTATCATTGCCGGTAAACAGAACAGCTCCTGCAGCTCCATTTGTATTTGCGACCTGAATTGCCACATCAGGTCCTTCACCGACCAGTGTTGCCTTCAATAATGTAGACATATCGACAAGCTGTACATTAACACCGATTCCGGTCTGACTGGTAAAGGCTTCATCAATTAGTGATTTGATTACATTTGCCTGGTCACGGCCTGAGCCAACCCAAAGTGTAATGGTCTCATGCTCTTTGCCATCGGAAATTGAACCGATATTGTTGTAATCAATCACAAATGAATAAATCAGTCTCTTTATTTCATATAAAAGCTTTGTACCAAATCCGGTATTATCATATTCGGGCTCAACATCAGGCGAATAAACGAAAATACGGTCAATCTGAAGCGGCTGGCTGATAACCTGCGTAATCCAGTTTCCAAGTGCCCTGACATTAACCTTAAACGAGGAAATAGTACGTACAAAATATTCTGCATCCTTAATCAGCTCATCAAGCTGGTCACGCATAGTGATTATAACCGTCTTTTTATCGGAATTGGAGCCTGCAACAACATCCAGAAGGTCAAGAGCCTCCTGAACTGTCTTCCTTGCCTCGACAAGCTCATTATGAAGCTCGGGAAGGGTTGACTCAAGCTGATAATCACGATATGCATCGGGGCTGATACCGGTTACCTTGATTACCTGACGGTAAATGGTATTCAGCTGCTGAAGTGCTTCCTCAACAAGACCTACGATTTCCGAAAAATCACCAAGTACTGTTTCCATGCGGATGGTATGGGTACCCTGCTCAAGATAAAAGCTGTAGGGCTCTCCATAAATATCGTGAAGAACATCCTGACGCCAGCTCTGTTCATATCCGAATGCATATTTTGACATTTCCTCAAACGGTACGCTTCCGTCTATCATTATTCTTCTGGAAACATTTACGCCACGTGAGAAATTCTGCTTGTCGTATAAGGCAATATTGTAAAAGCCGCTCTCGGGAGCATTAAATTCCCATTCAATCCACTGTCCTACAAGACGCCATGAATTACCGCCGATTGAATTGTTCAGAAGCTCCTTCGCATCAGAAGGCGAAACAGAAGGTGAACTCTGATCCTGCTGGGGATAAAGCATCTGTGAGGAGGTTTTTGAAGCATACTCGCCTTCAATAGTAATCAATCTGCTGCTTGTATCCTTTATTCCCTTTGCCTGAAGCTCACTCTTTACCTGACTGTAGGATTTAAGCTCTCCCTGATTGCTTAATTCAAGCCTGTTGATCAGCATAGGTTCCTTCAGTGAAAGCATCGAAACCGTATGCTTTCCGGCTGAAAAATAAATTGAAAGCGCTTCAGAAATATAACCGTCACTATCATACAGGAACCTCTCCTGCCATTCAGGTATTTCAACAGCCTTCGACTTTACATCGTTTCCCTGGTTATCCTTATTCCAAACCTTAACAGTAACACCGTCATCATTAACATATGTATTTTCAACATAATTTGACCATACTCTCGGGAAGGATAAGGTTGAAAGCTCCTCATAAGGAAGCTCTCCGTCAACAAAAAGACTTCTGATAATATCCGAATTTTTACCTGGTACAGGATAATATACAACGCTTAAGTTATATAAACCGGCCTCTGCAACATCTACCTCAAATTCTATAAGGGAATTTTCACCGGTCAGAACGCTGTCGCCGTCCATTCCTTCATAATCGCTGTAAATTTCAGGAATAGCAGCCTCATCAGCCTCTTCATAACGTACAAAATCACCGGCAGGTATGATTATCTTACCCTCCGGACGCGTTTCCGATTTGAATTGAGCCATGTAAGCTTTATAAGATAAAATAGAAGGGTCAATATTGTAAGTGCTTATAATTTCATCAAAATCATCCATCCTCATGTCTGTAAGAGCTGACATATTGAAGGTCGGAATCACTGAAAATACGATAAAAAGGCACATTCCAAGAGCCAATATCCGCTTTATGTTTTTTCCCCTAAACATACAATCTCCCCATTTTTAGATAATCAATTATTGCTTTCTGATTAGCATTTATAGTCTACCAACTTATTGTTATTTAAATATTTTACAATAAGACCCCCGAAAACACAACCCAATTTTGTGCAATATATACACTAACCAAGAAACTACATCATAAAATAATTGCAAAATGCTATTTTTCGCATTATTTAGATGGACTTTTTTGCCAATCTAATATATAATCTATTGGGTATGTAAATAATAAACAAATTACATTATCATCGCAAACGAGGTGTATTTACATTGTTTTTAACCGGTTCAAGGCTTTCCAAAGAGGAAACGGATGAATTTTATCAGCTGAAATATGATCGACT
>JAZQNG010000019.1:0-20817 GCA_045627205.1 Lachnospiraceae bacterium | reverse complement strand
CAAGAGACGGAAGAAACGACTTAGGTGTGGGCGGAAATGTTGAAATTCAGTTTGGCGTTGAGAAGGTTAACGAGACCAAGTGGAAGATGGATTTCTCTAATGCAAAATGTCCTGCACTGGAAAGCAAGTATGCTGATGCATGAGCTTCTTCGACAGCATCGGAGAATGTAGCAGAATCAGGCGTTAATGTAGGAGATGGCGAAAGACTTCTACCAAGTTCCCTAAGCCCGAGAACTGTACTATTGTAGGCGCAACAGATAGTTTTGACGGCCCTGTATTTCATCAAGATTTATCTGATAAGAACGGCAATGTGCTGCATATCATTCCGGGACAGGGATATAAGTATTATGAAAAAACGAAGTATCAGGTACTGACAAATTTCTCACCGCTCAAAGCGGATAGTGAAAAGCATCCCTGGATGGGCTGGGGCAGATATCATATTGCTGAGGAAATGCTGAAAGAAACTGCCGATAATTTTGATGTCAATGACTGTTTCGATATTCTCAGAGCGGTATCTCAGGAAGATTGCCCGACAGTCGTATCCATGGTATTTGATGTCACGGAAATGAAGGTGTACTGGTGTGAAAACCGTCAGTGGGATCACATACAGGAAAAGTTTTTTGAGTAAGGTTTAAGCAGCAAACGCTGTTTGAATAAATATTTTTTACAGGAGAGTGCTTTTTGATTAAGTACAACACTTCCCGGACAACTGATCTAAACGAAAAGATGCCCACGGTTGTATATGCGGTCGTGGGTATCGATTCAAATTATAAAAGCAAAGATAAAAACATGACTGAGCCGAGATGCCATATGTGCATGGAGACCTTCCCCGGCTCGCTGAAAGATAAAGGCGGGTACGTCGTTTACGATATGTATTACAACGCATAGTGAGACAACGCTTCCGCAGAAAATGCTTAAGTGTGGAAGCTGACGAAATAAAGCTTTTGGCAGATAATTTCCGTATGATGAAAACATCCGGCCGCTGAAGGGCAGACCGGGTGTTTTTTTATGTCCGGGGTATCGGAATCCATAAAAGTTTGTCTTGCATAAAATAAAACCTATGATATAATCATTTTTGTGTGTTTATTATCAAAATAATTCATTGTTGGAAATGGTGTGAAAAATCACTCGCGACATGAGGTTCAGTATGTTACGGATAGCAGTTATATGTATATTATCATTGCCTAAATTAATTTATTACATCATTAAGACCAGAATCATTCGGAAGCATATGGATGAATACAGTGATGAAACCCGATACGGGATGGAAAAGGATATTGCAAACCATATTGTCCATCGCGGTTTTATTGATGTAGAATGTACAGGCACGGAAAATCTTCCCAAAGACGGAGGATATGTTCTGTATCCTAACCATCAGGGCAAATTTGACCCGATTGCGGTGGGGTATACTCACCCCGGTTTTTTATCTTATGTTATGGACTCCCAGCGCTCGGAAATGGCCTTTGCCAATGAGATGATGTGGCTTTCAAAGGGAAAGCGTTTGGACAAATCGGATATGAGGAAGCAGGTTGCAACAATTATGGAAATAATATCTGAAGTCAGGGATGGCGCACGATATGTTCTTTTCCCTGAGGGTGGATATGACCATAATCATAATGAATTGCAGAACTTTTTGCCGGGCGCCTTCAAGTGTTCCCAAAAATCCTGTACACCGATTGTTCCGGTTGCTTTAATTGATACCTACAGGCCGTTTGAAACAAATTCCTTAAGGCGTGTACGTACACAGGTCCACTATCTGAAGCCAATCTATTACGAAGAGTATAAGGATCTGTCAACGACAGAAATTGCTGAAAAAGTCAAGAAAATCATTGCATGTAAAATAAAAGACATGCAGGATGAATGAGTCTTTTCACGGGCTGCTAAAATTAAAAACTATATTTTTAAAAATAATGCTTGCAAAATACAATTAATTAGTTTATAATGTATATAATGCAAAATAAATAGTTTATCGAGGGGGATTCCGTCATGGAGATGAATTTATCACTTATCATAAAGCAGTGTTGTAGGGAACTGAATGTGTCAATAGCAGAGCTTGGAAGAATTACCGGACAATCACAGCAGAACCTTGGACAGAAAATAAACAGAGGTACGATCAAGTTTGATGAATTTGTTCAGTTTATTGAAGCCCTGGGAGTAAATTTTGAATGGAGCTTTACACTTCCCAACGGAGAACGCTTCGGATGTTCAACGATGGCGGAAAAGTCAAAGGCTAAGATGGCTTTACTTGAGACACAGGTTGAATTTGGCAAAAAGAGCAATGAGTATCTTTTAAGCCTTGGCGGAGATATCAGGACCTCACTGTTTACGGCCATAGGAAATGTCGAAAAGGCTGAAAAGAACATCAAGAATCCTGAGAAGGTTGCAGATGCACTCCGTAAGGTTAAGGTTGCACATAATCAGATAAATGAAATCCTTGAGGAAGGCTTTGCTGATGATGATACGAAGGTTGACGGCTCCGGAAGGATTTTTATAAAGGGTAAGGCTATCCAGGAGGAGGCAAAGCGTATCATTGATATGGGCCTTCTGAAAAACCGCAGGGTACTGCTTGTTGATGATAACGAAATGAACCGTGAGATTGCAATGGATACACTTGTTGACAACGGTCTGATTGTTGAGGAAGCCGTAAACGGTAAGGAGGCTGTTGAAAAGGTTAAGAACGCAGAGGCAGGATATTACAGCTGGGTACTTATGGATATCATGATGCCTGTAATGAACGGACTTAAGGCAGCTGAGAACATTCGTAAGCTTGCTGACAGAAGCAGGGCAAATGTTCCGATTATCGCGATGACTGCGAGTGCTTATGAAGAGGACAGAAAGAAGTCGATTGAAGCAGGCATGAACGCACATCTCGCAAAGCCTATTGATGCTGCGCAGCTGATTTACCTTATGGCAGAACTGCTTTAATAGTCAAATTGATATTGAATAATAAAATGGCGTATGAAAGATATTTTTCATACGCCATTTCCATTTTTAGATTTATTTTGCCTTAATGCTTGCAATGATTGCCTGAACATCAGCATCATCAAGACTGATATCGCCGTCTACATCATGAAGTGACATACTGATCTGCCACTCACCTGAACCGTCAACCCAGAGAACTGCATTTGTGTAGCTTCCGAATTTACCTGTGTAGCCGGTCCACTTTACACCGTCAAGCTCAAGAGTCTTGTCAACAACATCTGAATAAAAGCTCTTGGCATCGGTAAGTGTATTGTCCTTATCATAGTGGTTGATGGTTACCTGACCGTTTGATAATACTGCTAAGCCGCCATCCTTTGTTACATCGTCAACCTTTACGAACATGAGCTGGTCGGGAGCAATTGCACCATCATCAGAAAAAATATCGGTACAGGGGGAATTTGACCATCCTGTAGGGCAAAGTGCTGAGAACTGATCACAGGAAACAGTAGTTCCTGTTACATCCTTGTAGGCTGTTGAGGATGAAGCCTTTGACCCTGAGTCACCATCTGACGAGCAGGCTGCCAATGAAAGCAGACAAACAACACATAATAAAACAGTTAAAACTTTTTTCAATTTTGTATCCTCCTATAAAAGATTTTTATTACAGGTAAGAAGATAACATACTTATATATAAAATTCAATAGTTTGTTATCGGGAAATAGGCGGCAACATTTTTGGTGTATTGAGGAAATATAGTCTTTGTATTGTTTTTTTTGAAGCTATACATTATAATACAAGGAATAAATGTA
Source organism: Lachnospiraceae bacterium (assembly GCA_045627205.1). Classification (GTDB taxonomy): domain Bacteria; phylum Bacillota; class Clostridia; order Lachnospirales; family Lachnospiraceae; genus RUG11977. The sequence continues at coordinate 17,086 of JAZQNG010000019.1, read as the reverse complement.
CAAGATGAGTTTTTGGAGGAAGAATGACTTATATTACAGCTCTGCTGATTTTGGCGGGAATTATAATTTTATATGGAATATTATTATATACAACTTCTTATATAAAGGGCGCTTCCTATGTTAATGCGCTGATGCTGAACACTCTGTGGTTTTTGGCATCGCGCAGGGTTTCAGAATATGATATCTGGTATCCGTCGTTGCTACAGAACATATGGGTGAATTTTGCCATACTGTGTATCATATTTTTGGTGGTCACCGGTGTCCTTATGAAGGTGAATAAGGTTCGTACAACGTTGTTTCTGACTATGGGTACGCTGAATGCTATGTTCATTTCACTGACCATGATTTTGTATTCTGAAGATTTTTCGGAGGATATCAGGCTTTTATGTGTATGTGGATTTAGCATTCTGGTCCTTATGCTGCAGATCGGTGCTGTAATAAAGAAAAAATATGACAGACCGGGTACCTTTTACAGCAGATTTTTTGCTTCGGTAATATTGTTTGTACTGCCGCTGGCACTGTCAATGCTGTTGTTTATTATGAAAAATGAAAACCACAGGATTTCCCGAAATGATATGCTTGAGATTTTATTGATTTCTCTTGGCGTGATTCTGATATATTTTGTGGTTTCTTCGATTATAGATTCAGTAGAGCAGAAGAAGATAAGGGAGAAGGAGGAACGGGAAGCGGCCCGTTCGGCTGTGCGAAGCAAAATCTCAAACCTTGTTGATATGCAGATGGAAAAAATTGAGGAGGCCTATAGATATATCAGAGGCTCCGCTGAAATAGTTCCTGTTCATGCAAACCGTGCAAGGGATCTGTATAATGAAGCAAAAAAAATAGAAGGAAATTATGAGGGAACAGCAAGCGGAGATGTTCTGAAGAGGCTTACTGAAATCAAGGATGAAATGAACAGGATTAAGCGCTTTGTTGTCAGTAGCGGTTTTAGTGACAATTCATCAGTCGGCTCAGGATATACAGCGCCGCAGGGAAGAGCTCATTCAGGCGCGGGAAGTGCAGCGGATAATACAAGCAGAGGTCAGGGGAAAAGGAGCTCCCAGGGTGCTTCCGGTGAGGTCAGAAATGAAGTTGCAGAGCAAGGCGTTTCTGCATTTTTCAATGGCTGCGAAAGCGAAGAGGAGATAAAGAAGAGATATCATCAGCTGTGCAAGGTATTTCATCCGGATTCGGGAAGCGGTGATGAAGAAACCTTTGTGCATATTCGTGAGGAATATGATAAGCTTTTGGAAAAATACAGCAGAGAAAGCCTTGATTAATGGCCTGATTTTGAGGATATCCTCTGTAAGCTTAAAACCATGAACACTTAAACCCCGGACCTCCGTCTGATATGATTGAGCCATCAATCAAACAACGGAGGTCTTGCAATGCGCAAAGAAATATCACGCCAGCCCAATTCGAAGCACCGAGTAATCAGTGATGACTGCGAAAATGAATGTCTGCGCCCGGAACTGGTAATACGGCGCAGTGGATACTGCATGTGCTGGAAAAGATGCCTGAGCACATGGATGATACGGACAGGAGTTTTCTGGATGACATGATGCCGGCAGTCCCCGGTGCTTATGAATGCGTTTTGTACAGACTGTGAATAACAACGATACATCAGCGGCTGCGGTTAAGAAATATTGAATTATATCCGATACTAACCTTGTAACTGTTAATACCTGTTGTCGAAAAAGAGCAACAGATAAATTATTCAGGGAGGGAGTTTATACATCAATGAAGAAAAGAATATTATGTATTTTTATGGCACTGGTGATGGTTGTTGCACTTATGCCGGAGAGAGCATGGGCCGGTGGCCCGGGTATTTCTTACATCGACTGGGACGATGAAAAGAAGGAATTGGTGAATAAGACATGCACGGGTGAAGAGTTAAGCAGTGAAAATACGCAGCCTGTCAATATGGAGGTTAAGGTAGATGCAAATGGCGTAACCTACAAACAAATGCATTCTGTGGTGAAGCTGGCAGGAGATACGATCGGCAATTCAAGTAAATTCTTTATTGTCAATGAGGACTTGACTCTCCAAGAGAGAATGTATATTGAGGGTGACGTAACACTGATTCTCTGTGACGGAGCAAACTTGAATGTACCGGGAATCTCAGTTCCGATGGAGAGTACGCTGAGAATTTGCGGTCAGGCAGACGGAACAGGTAAGCTGATTTCTACAGCTAAAGGCGGTAGTTCAGATGAACCCGGTACCGGTTCCGGAATCGGCGGGTTTAACACAAGTCATAATATGTTGCCATTTCCTTCCTGCGGTACCATAATTATTAACGGTGGTATAGTAGAAGCCTATGCCAGTACATCGGGTGCAGGCATTGGAAGTACAACGGATGCCGTCGGTGAGAATAGCTATTGCGGCGATATTACTATCAATGGTGGTAGTGTATACGCAAAGGGATATGTTGGTACTCCCGGTATTGGCTGTGGAGACAACAACAAAACAGGAAGCCTTACCATAAACGGTGGTACAGTAGTGGCTGAAGCAGGAAATGGCTGCGATGCTGGTATTAATGGCTTTGAAAAAATTTACATTGCCCCGGAACTTCAGATTAAGGCAGGACCGAACAGTGGTGCAGCTGAGTATGTGAACAGGAATGCCTATATCACCGATTCGGCAGGCAGATATGTCCGGATTGGAATAGTGCCCCATGAGCATAACGATATTTCTTTCAAGGCATGGCCGGAAACAGGGATACTCCCTTCTGCAGCGGGCAATTACTATCTGACAGAGGATGTAACACTCTCTGCAACATGGACTGCTCCGAAAGGTACAGAGGGCTCACCGGCAGTAACAAATCTCTGCCTTAACGGACATGTGATTAAGGTAAGTGAGGAGAACGTTGCCGATAGCAGGTGTGGATTGAATGTCATTAAGGTTCCTAACTATGCAGAATTGAATATCTACGATTGTGAGGATAAGACAGAGCACTATTTCAATGTCGGAACGGATGGCCTTTGGACGCTTACTGCTGAAAAGACAGATACAACAAAGACTGTTGCGGGCGGCATTATCACAGGCGGTTCTTATAATGAGCAGTACGGTTCTGACCGAGGCGGTGGAATATATGTGAACGGTGGAACCTTGAACTTATATGGTGGTAATATAGTGGGTAACGCTTCAGTTAGTCAATCTATCGAATACGGAGGCGGTGGCGTTTACCTTAACGGCGGTAACTTCAATCTGTACGACGGTTCTATTGCAGGAAACAGAGTTGCGTCGTGGGGCGGCGGCGTGTTCATAAAGAGCGGCTGCTTCTGCATGTCGGGCGGTCGCATTGCAAACAATAACGCGACCGGAGCAAGTGGCGGTGGCGTGCGTATATATGACGGAACCTTCGAAATGAAGGGCGGTGAAATTTCCGATAATTCTGCAACCGACATGGGATTGGGAAATGGTAGTGGTGTAAGCGTCAAATCGGATGGTAATGGCAAATTCATTATGACCGGCGGAACAATTACCAAAAATGTGTCAGGTACCAAATGCAATGCGGTAGAGTTGAATGGTAATGTATTTATTGGCGGTACCGCAAAGATTATCGATAATGTTGATATTGACGGTAATCCTGCTAATGTAACGCTTAATGGAAGTACCAGACTCAATATTGGTACAGGTACCGGAGAGGGTAAAAACGGTGTGGCTGTACCTGAAGATGGTATGTGTATTCATCTTGGGTTGAATAAGTATGTGTATACGCTGCCTGTAGCAGTTACAACAAATGGCACGGCTGATGATGCAAAGTACTTTGTTCCTGACAATGCTTCCGATCATGAAGTGGTATTCAAAATTGACCATCTGGAACTTGGCAAAAAGGATACTCCGATTGACATCCCTACAGTCAACACAGGACTTGTATATGACGGTTCTGTCAAGACCGGTGTAGATACCGGAACAGGCTATACACTGACATCTGCGACAGCAACAAATGCAGGTAATTATACCGCTGTTGCGACACTTGCGGACGGCTATATATGGTCTGACGGAACAAAGGACGCAAAGCAGATCGAATGGTCTGTCGCAAAGGCTATGGTTATCGCACCCACAATCGCAGGCAAGATGTATACAGGCACAAAGCTGATTGCGGATGTATATCCCGACAGTTATTATGAGGTTACCCAAAATGATGGCGGTATTGAAGTCGGCAGCTATGATGTTGTAATTACTCTTAAGGATTCTGTAAACTACAAATGGCTGGATTCCACTGAAGCAGCCAGGACATTGAAATTTGAAATCACGGAAAGACCGGAGTACAACGTTACCGGTTACAGTGATGAGTTTGGAAACAGGGTAACTGCAAATGTTCAGACCGCACCTTCGGGAGAAAAGGTTGCCCTGACTGTTACACCTGCAGATGAGTACTTATTTAAGTCACTTAATGTTATCACCGTATCGGGTGCAAGAGTTGAGGTAGCTTCTGACAATACATTTACAATGCCTGCAGAGGCAGTAGTTGTAAATGCTGTATTTGAAAAGGAAATAAAGAAGTACACCGTATCCTTCAGCATGAACGGACAGGGGACTCAGGTTGATTCTCAGATCGTGATAAAAGGGCAGACAGCGACAAGGCCTGCAACGCCTGCGGCAGTTGATTATACCTTTAATGGCTGGTTTGCAGATGACAGTCTTACGACAGCATTTATTTTTGCAACTCCCATAACTGCAGATACGACTGTTTACGCTAAATGGGCAAAAAATCAGGCTCCCGCACCTGCCCCGGATCCCGATCCTGCCCCGGGTCCCGCACCTGCCCCGACTCCGGATGTTCCTGCGGTTGCCGATACTTACTCAGTACCCGTAAAGGGCGAGAATACCGTAAAGGTTGAGGCAAAGCTCAGAGATGGCAATGCAGATGTAAAGGAAATTACATTAAACGACATTGATAAGATTTTCAGCGAAGCGTCAGAAGAGGAAGCCAAGCCGGTAACGGTTGATCTTTCGGGCGCAAAGCAGGAGATAAACAGCGTAACACTTACAATGAAGTCGTTTGAGAATATCGCCGGAGCAGTTGCTGATGAAAGCAATCCTGCCGATTCGCTCGAGGTTAAGTTCACGGATGTGGACATGATTCTTGACGGCAGGGCAGTCAAAGCTGTTAACGAACAGGCCAAGGGTGACAAAATCAGCCTGATTGTGGAAGAAGGTAAGGATATTGAACTGAACAAAGCACAGCAGAAGGCCATTAAGAACGAGAATGTTGTTACGGTTGCAGATGTCCGTATCATAAGCAACGGAAAAGAAATCCATGAGCTTGACGGCGGATCTGCACTGATAAAGATTAAGCCGGATGACAGGAACCTGCTTAACGGGAAAAACTATAAGGTTAAGTATGTGGCTGAAGACGGTACAATGGAGATTATGGAAACAACAACAGACGGAAGTCGCATTATCTTCAAAGTCGGCCATTTTTCCAAATATGTAATCGTTTATGATGAGAACGCGGAGAATGAGGTTAAGAACGTAAAGGCTCCTTACATCAAGCTTTCAAAGACAATCGGTCTTGGCAACACCTTCAGCATGGCGGTAACCAACGTAGCCGATGATGCAAATGTTAAGTATTCATCATCCGACAGGAGCGTTGCAACCGTTGACGGGAACGGTGTTATCACCGCAGTCGGCATCGGCAGATGTACGGTTAAGGGAGTTATTAAGCAGCATGGCACAACCTACAAGTTCGCCGTTGCGGTTACAGTTAAGGATACAGGCAAGGGCAACCGCAGTATTAAGGCTGATGAGTGCCTGACACCCAACTCATTAACACCTCTCTTTAACGCTTACAAGGCAGTTAACACTGCAAGACCTTTTAAACTTAACATCAAGCGCCTTGCAGAGGATGCTATTGTAACCTTTACTTCCGAGGATGAGACTGTTGCTGAGGTTTCGAAGGATGGCGTTATCACCGGACTTAAGAAGGGATATACAGGTATCAGTGTTTATGTTAAGCAGAACGGGCAGACCCTTCAGTACAGAGTATTTGTAAGGGTAAGCGACAAGTAAATAATGCAAAAAAAGGGGCTGTAAAAAAAGTCCTTGAAAAAAATCCGAAGGACCATTTACGGTCTTTCGGATTTTTAGTTGCTAACAGGTATCTTTTCCGAAGAAAATTATTTCTTCTTTAAGGTCATAGGCATTTTAAAGATTTCTGCTGCTTCAAATTCCATATTGACTTCTGTGAACTTTAATTCGGAATCGCTTACGAATTCATATTTGAAGAATTCATTCTCATTTTTAGCATTTGCGTTCTCATACATATAAAGCTTGCCATCGGCAATCTCGAAAAAGCCTGCAAAGCTTGCTTCACTCTTCATTGTATCAAGCTCAAATGCCTCGCCGATCATTTCATCGACATACGCATCAACAGATTCATATCCCATAGCTTCCATACTTGGTGTGAGGGAATCGCCAAACTGATCCGTTAACATCTTTGTTGTTGCTTCCTTGTAGCTGCTTTTGAATGAATCGAAGGACTCATCGGTAAAACTCATCATAACCTTGTTATCCTTGAACTTGAAGCTAAGGACGAGTTCCATATTGCTGTAATAATTCTTCATGATTTCCTGCTCTGATTCTGAAGCAGTAGCGAGAAGAACATTTGACATGTCAACCGGTGTTTCCCAGGTTCCGATGATTTTCTCTGCATCACTCTTTGAACATGCTGTAAGTGCCAAACAGGAAATACAGAAAATCATCATTAAAACTATTTTTGAAAATTTTTTCATTGAAATAGCCTCCTCTTATTTTGTATATTTTCAAGCAACTATTTTATGCGTTGTTTTATTAAATGTCAATCTGTTTTTTATTGCCTATGCGCCTTAAGCTGAAGAGTATGAGTGAAGTTGAAAATATGTACTTTTGATAAGTATTATGAGAAAACTGTGCTGAAATGACGAAAAAACACTTGTGTAATCGCTTACATTATGCTATAATGAGTTTAATGTAAGCGATTACATAAGTTATAGGGGTAAAGGAGAATTGGGATGAAAAAATTAAAAGTGTTTTTATCGGTACTTCTTGCAGTATCATTGCTTGTGGGCTGTATAGGCTGCAGCAGCAATGATGAAAAGGCTGAGGAGAAGAAGGAGCAGAAGGAGCAGGTTGAAAAGCCCGATACTGCAGAAAAGAAAGAAGCCACGGAAAAGGCAGATGAAAAGAAGACTTCCTCAAATGACGGGGATACTAAGGCTGAACAGGAGGATTCAACAAAATCGGATGAGGAACCTGAAGAGGAGCCTGAAGATGAACCGGTCGAGACAATTACCTTTGAAAATGGTATCTATATAAATGAGGAAGGCATTTACTGCAATCCGGATGGTACAACTGTTGATCTGGGTGGCATGGAAATAGTGATGGCAGACTGGTTTTCAAAGGAGGCTGCCGAGCCGACAACTGCATACGAGGAGGCAACTGCCGAATACCGCGATTATATCCAGCAGACCTACAATTTTAAGATACGTTCGGAAAAAATATCCGGATACGGAACCTATCCTGAGAAATTCACTACCTTTGCAACCTCCGGTGGTGATGAAAACTATATTTTCTGTATGGCAAACCAGTTTCTGACGGTACCCATGCTCAGCGGTCTTTATTTTGACCTTTCACAGCTGGATATCCTGGATTTTTCAGACCCGAAGTGGAATCCGTCGACAACCTATATGACAACTCTCGGAAGTGCAATCTACGGAATGAGATCTGAAGCTACCGAACCGCGTGGCGGCGTATTCTGGAATAAGCGTCTTTTCAACGAGGCAGGAATCGATCCCGATCTTCCGTATGACCTTCAGGCAAATAACGAGTGGACCTGGGATACCTTTGAGGATCTTTGCAAAAAGCTTACGCGCGATGTAAACAATGACGGTGAATATGATTACTGGGCTATGACTTCCTTCAGCGGAGACCTGATGAATTCAGCAATTGCTTCAAATGGTGCACAGCTGATAGACAGGGATGAAAATGGAAAATTTTATCTTGCTTCAGGTTCAAATGAATTTCAGGAGGCCTATGACTGGATAAGCTATATGCGTCAGAATTATGAAATGCCTTCGAAGAGTAATGGCGGAGAAATCTGGGATTACTCATACACATCCTTTATGAATGCCGAGGCGGCTATGATAGTTACCGAGCAATATAAAACCTCGACATTTAATGATGCTATGGATGACGATTTCGGCTTTGTCATGTTCCCGCACGGACCTCATGTAGATGAACTTACAGGCTATTCAACGGACAATACTTATGTTATTCCTTCATGCTATGATAAGGACAGGGCCTGGAAGATTGCCTTTGCATATAATCTTTATACGGAGCCTACTCCTGAATATGATGACGATGAGGATTGGAAGAACAGCTACTATCCGATGTATCGTGACGAGCGTGCGGTCGATGAAACCCTTGAGCTTATGCGTACACATCAGAATGCACTTATTTATCCTTTGATACCAAAGGTTAATTCAGACAACGAATACTATTGGAATATTGATTCGGAAACCGCTGCTGAACGCTACGAGGTTAAGAAGGATGAGTATCAGTCCTATATAGATGCAATTCAGAAATAAGGATATTCAGTTTTTTATATTGCCTCTCATGATACATAAAAAAAGAAATTCCCTGTCAGGTGATATGTACCCGGATTTCCGGACATATATCAAAGTAAACAAGGCCGGGGATTTCTTTTTTTGTATCAATGGATGGGTAACAAGCGTTAGCAGTCACGAGTTTGACCTAAAGACGCGGCATTCACTCAGGTAGTGTAACTACACCCGTGAAAAGCGGAAGTCCGTAATCATTTTTAATGACAAATATGAAGGGACGGTCAAGGAAAAAGTTCACATATTCTTCGGGCGGTTCAGCGCTACCACAGGGTATTTCAACCGTATAGGAGGCAGCTGTTACACCCTCCTCATCGATAGCAACGCGGACTGAATGCTCGATTTTTGAAAGGAAGGTTGGAATGTTTGGTCCGTCATAAAGCGGTTCAAAGTCATTGCCGGGTGTAAAGACGGATGAAATACCGAGTTCTGACAGCTTTTCGTTAAGCATAAGCCTGGAAGTTATGTCAAATTTCGGAATCATCTGATTTATCTTTATAAGCTTATTTTTTGACCAAAAAATATCCCCGGTAACGATGAAATCAAGCGCCTCTTCATTTTCAAGCAGTTCGTCGCAGGTTATGCCTTCATCGGGAAGGATAAACCACATATTGCCCAGATTGTTGTCAAAGTTTAATTCTATTGCTCCGAATTTTTCACCATAGTAATAGATGCCTGTTTCACTTCGTGTCATATATTCACAGTTGATATCCCTGTCAGGCGCGTGGAAAACATCGGTAACATTCCTATCGGCATTGTAATATTGTGCCCATTTTGCTCTGAAATAGTTTGTAGAGGCAATGGCAAGTACGGTAGCAGCATCAAAGGAAAGCTCCGAGGTCTGCTCCTTTAACAGTCCGCCTGTATTGAAATTTATCCAGTCCCTTAACAGCAGGTTGTAATAATCCGATCCCATTTCTCCCGAATAGGACGATGCATAGTAATTATCAGCGATTTTCTGCAGGGTATCTTTATTGTAAGCTACGGAATCGTTCAGCCAGATTGAGGCTGCGGGAATGCTGAAATTTGAACCATCGTTCATATATGTGATTTCCCACAGACTCTTGCATAGACTGCGGAGCTCCTCTACACTGCTGTAGCCGAGGAGATTCAGTATTTCTGCCTGAGTCTGCCCGTTGGTGGCTTCTGTCAGCATTGCCAGGGCAATATAAAGGTTTATCGGGGAGTAGCACCGGTTTTCGGTTGTTCCTTCAAGAAAACTTTTGATTGTATTTTTGTTGAAGGCCTTAAAGCCGTCTGTATTTCCGACAACAACCGAATGGCGTTTGGCGTTATCACTGTACCAGTTTTCCAGTTCAACAAAATATTCATCCGAAACAGAATAATCCGGCAGGATAAAATCATCATAATGCGGGAATGTGGCGGTTACAGGATAAACGGCAGATACCAGTGCGGCCTTGTTTAAGGCTATATCCGCCGCTGAATTCTCTGTGGTTATGGTTTCTTTACTGTTTTTCCTGTTTTGAACGAAAAGTATTGCACCGCATGCAAAAGCAACTGCACAAATACATGCGGCATATGCAATCCATTTCATTGTTTTGCGGGGGCTGTTGCCCGATTCTTTTATATTGGTTTTATCCCGGGCAGTAGCAGGTGCCTCATCTGTTGGTTTTGCATCTGCGATAAGGCTGTCATCAACTTTACCCAGTAAATCAAGTAATTCTTCTGCTTTCATTTTTTAATTTCCTCCTCGGTCCTTTAATAGCCTTCCTCGGCAAGCATTTTGCGAAGCTTCCGCCTTGTCCTTAGCAGCATTGATTTTACCTTGCCTGCGGAAAAGCCGAAGGCTTCCGATATGGAATCAATCGAATCCATATACCAGTATCTGCGTAAAAAAACACGCCGTTCTGTTTCAGGAAGTTCTTTTATAAGGCTGTTGATTTTATCCAGTATTTCCTGTTTGATTATTTCGTCGGTAAAATCTCCACTATCAGTAGCACAGTCCTCAAGCTCATCAAGTGCAAGCGGTATCTGACCGCCGCCTCTTTTTACTGCTTTATCCTGTCTCCACCGGTCAATGGACAGATGGCGTATTATCTTGCCAAGATATGTGGAAAGCATTGAGGGACGATTCGGCGGGATTGAATTCCAGGCGGAATACAGTGTGTCGTTCACGCATTCCCGGGCGTCCTCCTCACTTGCCAGAATATTAAAGGATATGCTTGCAAGGTAATGGCCATATTTTTTTTCTGTTTCTGAAATCGCATTTTCATTTCGCTCAAAATATAGAGCAATAATCTGTTCGTCATCCATGGGAGCTGCTCCTTTGGGTATACATTATAAATCCGTTGGATAAATAATTGTTTGTCGTTTATAGTATTTAGCAGGCCTGCTATATTAATATTCACGTAAAATTTCGTGTGTGGTTGCATATACAGTATATCATTTTTCTTTTCTTTACTGAATAAAAAAATAATGGTAATATTAAAACGGTGCTGATGAAGTTAGGAGGGTGACATGCATTTAAGTTTTGAGGAGCTTAAAAAATACAAGCTTGTGCTATGGGATGTGGACGGTACAATCCTGAATTTTAAGGAAGCACAGAAGAATGCAATACGAGCATGCTTTTTGAAATTCGGGATGGGAGAGTGTTCCGATGGTATGCTGGAGGTATATGACGGTATAAACCACAAATATTGGGAGGCACTCGAAAAAGGTGAAATTTCAAAGCAGGAGGTATTGAGAGGGCGTTTTTTTGAGTTTTTTGATAAATTCGGTTTAAATACCGGTGTAGTGGATGCCTTCAATTCTGAGTATCAGATTCGGCTTGGAGATACAATTTGTTTTTATCCGGGAGTAAAGGAACTGCTTTTTAAAATCAAACAGGCGGGAATTCTTCAGTTTGCCGTAACAAACGGAACAAAAAGGGCACAGGATATAAAGCTTGAAAAATCCGGCCTGAAGGTGCTGCTGGATGCGGTTTTTATTTCTGAGGATATAGGCTTTGAAAAGCCATCCGTGGATTTCTTTGCACCTGTTTATCAGGAGGCACAGAGGCGGGTTTGCGGAATCACGCCCCGGGATATTCTGATTATCGGAGATTCATATACCTCGGATATTCAGCTTGGAAGGAATACCGGGATAAAAACCTGTATTTTCTGTGCGGATAAATCTGAAAACAGAAACGGAACAGAATTTTCTGATTATGAGATAGAGGATTTTTCGGATATTAAATGATACGGAAATTGAATAAATTCATTTGTCGTACTTGTATGTTAAATCGGTTCATGAGCCGGTTCTACTGATATTTATAAAAGGAGGAAGCTATAATGCCGGATTTTTCTATTAACGCACAGAGCAGTATAAGGATTTCAGGGGAAAAGGTGGTTTATTTCGATCCTTTCCAGATAACTGATGAGGAGCATGATGCAGATGTAATTTTTGTTACGCATGAGCATTTTGACCATTTTTCACCGGAGGATATTTTGAAGGTGGCAAAAAAGGAAACGGTACTTGTAGTGCCTGAAAGTATGAAAAAAGCAGTGGGCGCCATAAAGGGGATTCAGGACATAGTCTTTGTTGCTCCGGATACCTATAAAAGGAGTACATATTCAGCTGCAGGAATAAGCTTTTCAACAGTACGTGCTTATAATGTCGGAAAGCCATTTCATGGAAAGGAAAGCGACTGGGTAGGATATATTGTGGATATAAATGGCAAGGCAGTATATGTAACAGGTGATACGGATGCAAATGAAGATAACCTGAAGGTTTCCTGCGATATACTTTTTGTGCCCTGTGGCGGTAAATATACCTTTGATGCTAAGGAGGCAGCTGCCTTTGCAGCATCAATAAAGCCTAAAAAGGCTGTTCCTACACACTATGGCAGGGTTGTGGGTTCGGATGCTGACGGTAAGAGATTTGTTGAGGAACTGAAAAAAACAGCTCCGGAAATTGATACTGAGATATTGCTTTGATTCATGTATTCAGTGGATAGGGGTGCAAAAAATGGGGGGATACGAACAGTATCCCCTTAAGTTTATTATGAATTTATCACTTAACCAATAAATTAGGCCGTAAGACCCCATAAAATATGTCCCTATTCATTGCAAATCATTAAATCCATATTTTAAAGAAAAGCGTGATGCTATAAATTTCATCATCATTTTTTATATCCATCTTCCCATGCATTAGGTTCATCATTATGCTGATATTTTCAGTTCCAATATGTGTCCCCTGAATGTATTCAGAAGGTTTACATATATGGTTAGAAATAGTAATTCCAAAGTATTCATCGTCAAGAAAAGAAGAAAGCATTACAGGGTAATCTCGTGTTGCATATTTATCTATATTTGAGAGAATATTATTAAGTATTCGACAAACGAAATCAGTATCTACCCGAATATCTACATCAGACCATTTAAGAGAATCTATATTTATAGTAAATCCACAGGCCTCTACCTGAGCGCTGAAATCAGAAAGATAATCCCCCAATATATATAATACATTAGCTGAATCTTCCAAATTACAGTTATTTTCATTATTTGACATAAAATGATCTAATAATTTGTTTGAAAGATCACGTATTTGATTTATCTTGTCAATAGATCTGACCAAGTATGAATTAAGTTCCTGAGGATTTTCTATACTTTTTTTGCACAGTTCAAGATATCCCATTAGGCCTGTCAATGGTGTTCTAAGATCGTGAACCATACCAAGTACAAATGCTTCGTGCTTCCTCTTTTGAATTTGCTCACGCTCATTGCTGATATTTAATTCTGATTGCATAGTATTTAAAGCAAGGGCCAATTCAGTTAATTCATCATTTCCATTGATAGTATAATTATTATGGTTGTTATCTTTATTTCTCTCGATTTCATTTTTTAAAAGATGGATATATCTTATACGCGTGTTTATAGAGGTAGCCAACAACCCTGCCCAAACCAAGGCACTTATTGCTGCAGAAATAATTACAGCGATGATATAAAAATCGTGTTTAAAATATTTATTGATAAAAACATCTGCTGCACCATCATAGAATTCTATACTATACAAATATTGCCAATTATTACGAACCAAGATAGAGTCTGCACCATATAGTGGTGCATCTCCGGCATATGTGTTGTCATAAATAAGTACTCTCTCTCTGGAAACAGAAAATACAGCTATGTCATTTTTTTCTTCCCATTTGCGAAGTTTTAATATATCAGTTGCCTTAATTTTGTTTTCAGTGACATAAGACTGAAGTGAATCCATATAATATTTTTCACAATTATGCATATATGATGAATTTAGAAAAAAATCCTCAATTAACACTTCAGAAATGAATGATAGAACAACAAATGAAACGACCGCAGCAATGAGGCCGACAAGAAAAGCAATGAAAAACTTAGTTTTTAATGTTGTGCGTTTTTTTTTAGTGTCCAAATCTGTATCCTTTCCCCCATATGGTTATGATATATCTGGGTTTTTCAGGTATTTCTTCAATTTTGCATCTAAGATTTCGAATGTGTACCATAACAGAATTAGAATAACTACTGAAATAATCCTCTTGCCATATACTCTCATATATATTTTGTATGCTGAATATTTTATTGGAATAACTCATAAGTAGTAGAAGAATTTCATATTCAGTCTCAGTCAGATTAACTGACTTATCATCAATGAGAACCTGATTAGTATTCTTATTAACCTTTAATTTTTCATATATAATCCAGTCCTCTTTTCTGGAAGAATTTGTATTTAAGGCATGGTTTCCCTCGCACCTTCGGAGTATCGCGTGGATTCGTGCAGAGAGTTCAGGGAAAGAAAACGGTTTTACCAAATAATCATCTCCACCCAAATTAAATCCCATAAGCATATCGTTCTCTGTTGTTTTTGCTGTTAAAAAAAGGATTGGAACAGTAGAAAAACTCCGGATTTCCTGACAAATTTCATATCCGTTTTTTCCTGGCATCATGACGTCAAGAATTACAAGTTTTGTAGATGGAGTAAGTTTTTTAATTCCCTCATTACCGTTAGCTGTTTCTATTACATTATAACCCTCTTTAGTCAATAGTATGCTTATGGTAAGGCGAATATCCGCGTCATCATCAATTATAAGTATTTCGTTTGAGTCGTTATTTTGCATAATTAACCTCCATGCTAAGAGCAAAGTGATTAGCTGATGATTTTTAGTTATTAGTATTATCATACATCTTAACACATGGGTAAATAAACTACAAATTAAGAAATCTTAAGAAAATTTCACGATAAAATTAAGGTTTTGAGGTTATTATCAGTTTGAAAGGAGTGATGCACTATGAACAAAAAAATATTATTTGTGGTTGGATTAGCAGCACTTTTGTTATTTCCTACAAAAGTTTATGCCAATGAAAAATGTGAGATAGGATTTTCTCAAAATGAATCCGTTAATATTTTCACCAAAAACTTTGTCATTCCATTAGACAATCAATATTTTATAGTAAACCCACAGTTATTTGAAACAAAATATGTGGTGATAGTTCCGAACGTAATAATACGTAGCGGACCAGGGGATAACTACTCTGCGATAGGGACATTATACTATGGCGATTATGTAATGGTATCGAGTATCGTTAGTGGTTGGGCAAAATTTCGCATGGAAGGAAATTGGCGCTATGTTCCTATCAGTTCTTTAGAGTTATGGGATTGATATTTTATAATTACAAAGTGGAGACCACTCTAAAAAAGAAATTTCCTACGTTGTTTTGTATTGTTTAGTTATTTATTTGTGTTTTAGTGTGTTGTGAGTTGACATCTTTCATTGATTCAAGGTATATTAAAAGATGGTAAATAAATTTGAAAGTATATTTTTAGTTCAACATTTTCTTTTTTACCAGAGGTTATATGGTAATATGTCATGATTAAAATATAAAATAAGTGCTGCGTTAGGAGAAGCTTGATTTCATAAAATTTTATGCAGAATTTTGATATAAAATCAAGTAAATATAGTTTTAACTTTAAATTGTGATAAAAAGTTATTTTTAAGCAAATTTAATAATCATGGATGTTGCTACCACGAATAAGTTATTGTTGTAATATTTGATGTCTGATTTGTCTTAAAGTGATTTTGTTGAATAGCTGTTTCTGTTGATTCATATGAAAACAATACATTTATTTAAGGAGGGATACAATATGAGAAAAAGAATTTATGCAAATTTAATGGTTGTTTTAATTGTGTTTAGTATTCTTATGGGAACAACTGATGTTTATGCATATTCGGAAACAACCGATAATCTAATCGAATGGGAAATCTTTAAATGTCCTGATGGGACTGAAATTGAATATTTTATTGGTGAAGATGGAAATCCGTATGTACAAAGGGGAGTAAATTATGTACCAATTGCATTACCGCTTCCTCAGTATCGTGTTGTAGATGAAAGCACGCTTTCTGTTTTAAATTCGATAATACCGCAAAGAAGTTTAAATATGACCCCATATACGCCAGATATTTCTTCTGCATTCGATTTATCTAATTGTCTTACATCTGAACCATCCGATACTTATGTCCATATTGCGTATTTAGATAATGGATCTCAATATGATATGGTAGCATTAAAAATTAATTTTGGTCATCGTGTTGCAAGATTAAGAACAACAAATTTGGTAAAAAAGCATTTTTGGAGCGGAAACTTAATTGATTTTAGGATGTATTTATACGAATCTGCAACTCATACTTGGGATTCTTTGGATTTTTCCGGCTGGGATTGTACAGGAACTTTAGGTGGTGGTATAGAATTTGTCGCAGGGGTTTATTCGTATATTAGTTTTTCTATAAAGGCAAATAGTGATATAGAAAGCTTATATGCTAAGGTTTTTACAACTCCAATTGGTTATTATTAATTTATATATAACAAAAGGTAGCAACAGATATCTATGGAAACAATCAGGTTGTAAACATCCGTAAAGAGTATCAAAAATTCTGGTAAAACTTTCACTGAAAAATAGGAGGAACTATGAAAAAGAAACTAAAAATATGTCTTTGCGTAATAGCTGCTGTTGTACTCCTTGTGGCAGGATGGTTCGGGCTTCAGGCTTATTATTACTACCATCCACAATTTGAAGCAAAGGTCGGAACACCTCTTGAACCGTCGGACTATTATGTCGGAATGGTGAGCTTTGGGTTTACGGAAAAATCCATTTGGGGCGCCAATCCCGATTTTTATACAGACTCTGCTGACGTGCTCGACAAAATAAATGAGCAACGCAGCGTATACCTTGGACAGTACAAGGCACCGACAAATATCAAATGTACTGTGGATACCTCCGGGTCGACGATGAAGGTAGTTTTCTCAGGAAATGCTACAGATATGGATGGAAAAGAGTGCCAGGTTTACGATAAAATGGAGTTCGGGAGATTCTGGTAATTAGTGTGAAAAATCATTTACGCAAATTTTTCACACAGCAATTTGAGTCGCGAGCTCCTCAAATTGTATCCATTAGCCACTCGTAAAACTCGCGGCATGAGGATTAGTGTGAAAAATCATATACGCAAATTTTTCACA
>JAZQNG010000018.1:0-3006 GCA_045627205.1 Lachnospiraceae bacterium | reverse complement strand
CCTTCCCCAGAATACTTGTGGAACCCGCAAATATTCCGAAGATCGCTTCGGCACCGCTTATGGCGGCGTTTTTCCAGTCGCCTTCAATGCCGTATATCACTGCATCCCCTGTACTCATCGTAAGCTCCCCCATTACGACCTTCTCAATCAGGTTCTGGCTTCCGGTGCCGACAGGCCGCTGAAATGCATAAATCGGGGCTTCCTCTCCTCCTACTTCACTCCAGTCGGTAATTTCTCCCGTGTATATTCTCTGGATCTGTCCCATTGTCAGCGAATCCACCGGATTATTTGAATTCGCCATAAATACAAGTGCATCCAGTCCTATCGGTCTGATAATACCAGCCTTCCATCGCTGTCAAACCCTCAAAGGCATGACTCACAAGCCCTCTCCCCATAAGCTGCAAAAGGCACCGCAGGATCGTCCTGCGATGCTCTTATTTTCCGGTTAACTGACTATCAGATTGAACTGCTTCACCGTCCCCGTATTCCTTCTGCAGCTGTATCCGTTTCACCGTCATCAGGGACAGTATTTTCCACGCATCCTCTCTTTTTCTAATACAGCACCTATTTTTTCAATGATAGTTGTATCTGCAGGAAGCCATTCGACTGAATCAAGCTCCCCTTTTTCAAGCCACTTCGCGGCTTCATGCTCCTTTAAAACCGGAGCTCCGTTTACAATCTCACACCAAAAGCAGTCCATCGACAGATGAAATGTCGGATAATCGTACTCTATGGTATCTATCAGTTCGCCGACCGAAATCTCGGTATCCAGCTCCTCCATAATCTCCCGTTTCAAGGCCTCCCGTGGTGTTTCGCCTTCCTCGATCTTCCCACCCGGAAATTCCCACCCGCCCTTAAAATCGCCATAGCCTCTCTGCGTTGCAAAAATTACAGGATTGCCTTTTATATTCCTTGCCTTAATTACTGCTGCCACTACCCGAACCGTTTTCATAAGCACCTTCATTCCCTGCAAAAGACTGCATCTTCATATGTAAACGACTGGCCGTCCTCTGCCAGAAGAACCGTAAAACCTGTCTCAGCATCCCCGCCGGCAGCGTAATAAATAGATATATTGTTCACTATCGCGCGTATACCGTCGCGGAAATATATCGGAGTTTCCGTCCCCTTGTCTTCCCCGATTGAATACTCCAAAACATATCGTTCCTCCTGATATATTTTGAAATAATCGCCATTTTCACTTGTCCAAACCCCACTCAGCCTTGTAAACAACTGCTGTTGCTGTTCTTCATAGCTGAGCTTCTTCTTGGTTTCATTTCCGGTGTCGGTTCCTTTTTTCCCTGTATCCTCAGGCTTAGTATCCGGCTGTGAATTTACGGATGGATCTGCCGGTGTATTTATTGATGTATCGGTTGATGTGTCTGCCGGAGTATTTACTGCTGTATTTGCAGTTGTGCAGCCCGACACCGTAAGTACTGCTATCATTAATACCAGAGCTATATTATTCTTTCTTTTCATCATTCCCCCTCAATTTCATAGTTCGTAAAATCGTCCGTATCTTTATCGGTAATATTGTAATTCAAATCCAACATGCTTAATTTTTTATCAAGCAATCCCTTACCATCGCTTACCGAATACAATGATACTGCAATTTGTTTTGCCGTTTCTTTATCCATTTCCATTGAAAGCTCGTCATCCGGCTCCATACTTCCCTTTTTATAATAATATGCCCGTACTGTCCCATCCTGATAGATATGGATTTTCACGGCCTCCGTGCCATTAGGATATAGCGTCGCCAGTGTGCTTGTATGCCCATTTTCAAACCAGTCAAACTGAGAACCGTTTTGCCCGTTGAAATAAAATATTTCGCCTTTATTTACCATACTGTTCCTGTTGCACTTGAATTTATCAGAAATCAGGCTGTCAAACATATCCATGATAAACTGAAAATTCGCATTGCCGATTCTTACTTCCTTTTTCTTTAAACCAAACATTTTTAATCTCCTTAAGGTAAATTTATTTACTCCGGGTCTTTCCCTGCCATGCTACACATATCCCTTTATTTTTATATTCCCGGTATTAATTTCTCTCCTCAAATACCTCGCCACGTCCAAAATCTGCCAGTCCGGAAAACAAGGCACCCAGGGCAGCTTCACAGCCGAGAATCAGGTACTCAACCATAAAATAAACATCTGTATGTCCTGCCTTTCCCTCGTAAATGAAAAAGAAAAGGAAGCCGATAAGCCATGCTGCCGTGGCACATATTGCAAAAAGTCCGTGCCTTTTGCGCACCAGTATGGAAATCATCAGCAATATCCAGAAAAGCAGCAGGAACAGATTCCTTATCAAAAGAGGGAACAGTCTGCCAGTAATGTTGCCGGTCTGCTGAGTCATCAGGCCGGCAAAACTCAGTATATTAATAAATGCCATGCTGCAGTATAACGCTGTTCCTATTGCTGAAGGTAAAAATTTATCAAGGAACAGACCTACTGCAAGCAGAATTGCCGCGCCCATGGAAAGAGCAAACCCAAGTGAACCGGACCAGCTGTCCGGCATCATATTTGCATTTTGAAATAACGCCAATATAGGTGATATAAGGAACATAATGCCTGCAATAACGCGAAATACTTTCTTTTTCATAGATAAATTCTACTCCTCCAAAACAGACCGATATGTATTAATTATACTCGTTTCTGTATCGTCTTACAATCATTTTATCTGCTGACGGGTCTCTCCGGAAGCGCCCGTTACTATTCACAGTCTGTTCAAACCAATTATATTATCTGATTTAATTTATTGAATCAGGTAATATAATTAATCTTAAACCCTGCCTGCTTCGCAGTCGGCCACTCGTAAGACTCGCGACAAGAGGATGCAGTTTGAAAATAAATTTTCAAACTGCGAGATTGGTGCAAAGAACGCACCAATTAATGTTCCAAATTTAATATAAATTTGAAACATTAATTAACTACTCCATGAGCAACTCATTACATTCGTTGCATTAGGAGGAAAAATGATACAAAAATGTTGCAAATTTGTCGGAATTTT
>JAZQNG010000017.1:0-6354 GCA_045627205.1 Lachnospiraceae bacterium | reverse complement strand
TGATAGGAACAGTTTTAAACCTCTCGCGCGAACGTATTCTTTTTAAGGTCTCTATACCGTCCATTTCCGGCATGTTGACATCAAGCAGTATAAGGTCGACAGTATTTCCGTTATCAAGATAATTCAATGCCTGCATCCCGGATATAAGAGTCTTTGTTTCGTACTTTTTACTGCCCAGTGCATTTTTAATAAAAATACCGTTTGTAGCAAAATCATCAACAATTAAAATTTTAAACATAAATCATTTCACCATTCATAAAAATATAGAAAATCACTGTCCGAAATAATCATCGATACCATTTGCAATACCTTTAACAATCTTTTTTCTGTACTCCTCGGTTGAAAGCAGCCTGTCCTCCTCTTCGTTGGTCATAAAGCCCATTTCAACTATAGTAACGGGAACCTCACACCAGTTTATACCGGTCATCGTATCTGTCTCCCAAACTCCCCTGTTCTTTGCACCGGTTGCATTTACCATACCTTCAAGGACACAGTCGGAAAGTTCACGGCATTCAGAATATAAATCACCGTTGTACTGATTGTTTTTTGTCTGGCAGATTGTTTCTATTCCCTTTGCCGATGAACTGTCAGAGCCATTTGCATGGATACGTACAAACGCATCTACATTGGCATCATTTGCTATCTGTGCACGTTCAACATTTGAAATATTAACATCGTTCACATTTCGTGTCATAACAACAGTATAACCTCTTGCAACCAGCTCATCCTTTAAAGCAAGTGATATGTCAAGATTCAGCTTATATTCTTCCAGTCCGGTATATTTGCCCTGCGTACCTGAAGAAACCTTTGCCTTAAGTGTGGAGGAATTCGGACCCACAGGCTCCAGACCGTTGTTTCCCTTAGTCTGGTGACCCGGATCTATGCATACTACCTTTCCGCTGTTTCCTCCGTACCATTTTCCGTCGTTATTTTTTTTTTCACCACTGCCCGAAGCAGTAGTCTCATCAGCGTTTGTATTTTCCGCTGTCTCATTATTCACGGTTGTATTTTCCGTATTTCCCTCTGTACCGTTTTCTGTATTATTATCCGTACCCTCTGATGTATTCTCTTCACCGTTTCCGGCATTATTATCAGAAGTATCGGTATCCTGTGCCTGTCCGTCATTTACTGAAGCATCTGCATTTTCTGTTTCGTTGTCAGAATTATCTTCCATTGACTCTGCTGTACCGGTAACAAGATATGTTGCTACATAGCAGGTCTTTCCGTCATAAATGACCTTCGTCCAGTCTGCATTGTATCCGATACGCTGTACACGCTTTGCATCCTCAAGATAAGCAGCAACAGAGGTACTTGTTGAAGCACCGCTACGGAGATTGATTCCTGCCTTAAGATCAACATAATCAGACTTTTCCTCAAAGGTAAGGCCAAATTCCTCTCCTGCTCCGTCGGTTGTCTGTTCCTCACCGTCTGTTGTTCCGTCCTCAGAATTTTCTGTACCCTCAAGAGGAGCTTCTGCCTTATCTGTAGAACGCACTACAAGTCTTGTTGCAACATAACACTCAATACCGTCATAAATAACTCTTGTCCATTCATCGTTATATCCGGTTCTCTCAAGAAGTCCGCCTGCATCAAGACAGGTAACTATATCTGTATCTGTAGAGGCACCCTCACGAAGATTGACGCCTGGCTTGATTTCAACAAAATCCTGTTTTTCTGTAAAAGAAAGTCCAAACTCAAGGTCTTCATTTCTTTCGGGCTTATTATCTACGGGCTCAACAACAGGCTCGTCAACAGGCTCAACCGGTACATCTGTTATTTCCGGCGTTTCTTCCTTTTTTTCGGGTTCAATAATACCGACTACATTAATATCATCCTCATTATTCTTTGCAGCCGACTTTGTAGGTACTGCAATTTTTGTTTCCTTATCCTTCTCCTTATCACCTGAGGTGATTATCAGCACAATTGCAAGGATTATAACAAGTACACCAAGTACAAACGGCATAATACGCAGAATTTTATTATTCATATAAAGCATCCTCTCTTTCCGGAAAACCTGATTAAACCAAAGCCCCCATTACCACACCGGCATTATTCAAGATTAAGATATTCACGCTGTTCCTTTGTCAGAACATCAATCCTTTTGCCCATATATTCAAGCTTACGCATAGCAACTGAATTGTCTACTTCCTTCGGCACCTTTATCAGCCTTTCTTTGATGGAAGCGCCTTTTTCAACAAGATATTTAGCACTAAGTGCCTGGATTGCAAAACTCATGTCCATTATTTCAGCAGGATGACCGTCACCTGCAGCAAGATTAACAAGCCTTCCGTCTGCAAGAATATAAATCCAGTTTCCGTTTTCAAGCTTATATCCCATAATGTTGTTTCGCATTTCGGCTGCTTCAACTGCCATCTTCTTTAATCCGGCAACATCAACCTCGACGTCAAAATGTCCTGCATTACAGCATATTGCACCATTTTTCATTACCAGGAAATCCTCGCCGGTAATAACACCGCTGCAGCCTGTAACGGTTACAAAAAGATCACCGACCTTTGAAGCCTCATGCATAGGCATTACCTCAAAGCCATCCATAACAGCTTCTATGGCACGGACAGGATCAACCTCGGTAACAATTACGCGGGCACCGAGTCCCTTCGCGCGCATTGAAACGCCCTTACCGCACCAGCCATAGCCTGCAACAACAACGATCTTTCCGCAGACAATCAGATTGGTGGTCCTGTTTATTCCATCCCATACGGACTGTCCTGTACCATATCTGTTATCAAAGAAATGCTTACAGTCTGCATCATTTACAAGCACCATTGGAAATTCAAGTTCATTTCTTTCAGCCATTCCCTTAAGCCGGATAATGCCTGTAGTGGTTTCCTCACAGCCGCCGATTACATACTGAAGCCTGTCCCTGAACCTTGTATGAAGTGCATTTACAAGGTCTCCGCCATCATCAATTATAATATTACAGTTGTTCTGAAGAACATGTTCAATATGAGTATTATACTCTTCCTCTGTGGTACCGTGCCATGCATGGACCTCCATTCCCTCCGAAACCAGTGCAGCCGCAACATCATCCTGCGTGGAAAGCGGATTGCTTCCGGTTATGTACATTTCTGCTCCGCCCGCCTTCATTACTTCACAAAGAAAAGCTGTCTTTGCCTCAAGATGAACAGAAAGTGCAATTTTCTTTCCTGCGAAGGGCTTTGTAGCCTCAAATTCCTTTTTTATTCCTGATAAAAGCGGGCAATTTCTCCTTACCCATTCAATTTTTCTAAACCCTGAATCTGCCAGGTTAATATCCTTTATTTCCGAATTATTCGTCATATAAGCAAAACCTCCGTTAAAATACCACCAATCAAAGTTTATTATACTATATTCTTTAATTTTAAGCAACAAAAAACAGTATTGTATTTTGTCGATGGTTACTATTCACAGTCAAATAATAATGAATGCGGTTTGAACAGACTGTGAATAGTAACTGTCAATATTGTTTCAGCAGAAACCCATATGTCCAAAAATATATAATTGTTAATAAAACGTTCACAATTTTAACATATCAGGTTCATATTTAGATGTTAATCTATGTTCAACGAAAACAAATAGGTTTTCCTGAATACGACTAACAGATAATTTTTTTCATAAACAAAAGCCCGGCAGTTACCTCCCCCTCTACCGGGCTTCTCCTCTGCTTATAAGGTCCGATTTACATCGGACCTTATTTTTTGACCCTAGGGGGACGGGGTTGTAGGTTCAAAATCGAAGAATTTTGAACCTACAACTCCGTCCCCCTAGGCTCAAAAAATAAAAATCAATTCTGAATCAGGTAGTTTATAAGATGAAAATCCTTGTTTTTATGTGCCTTAAACAAGGTTCCAACATTTTTACCCTCAATTATATCCTCAAGTACCGTAAGATCTGCTGCATTTGCAATGACCATATCCGCACCTGAATCGGTTGCGATACGAGCTGCAGATATCTTTGTGGACATTCCGCCTTTACCAACACTGGAGCCGGCGCCCTTACCCATGGCAAGGATTTTTTCATCAATCACCTCAACCGTATCGATGAACTCAGCATCAGGATTCTCCTTAGGATTATCGGAGTAAAGACCATCGATGTCTGATAAAAGAATAAGAAGGTCAGCACCGACAAGTGCTGCAACAATCGCTGAAAGCGTATCATTATCACCAAATTCAATTTCATCTGTTGCAACTGTATCATTTTCATTTACTACAGGAACAACCTTCATTTCAAGCAGCTCCTTAAAGGTACTTCTGGCATTATGACGGCTTGTCTCATCAACCATTGTATTTTTTGTCATAAGTACCTGTGCACAGACCATCAGATATTCGGAAAAAAGCTTCTGGTAAACCATCATCAGTCGTGCCTGTCCAACGGCAGCACAGGCCTGCTCCTTAGCCTTATCCTTCGGTCTTGAATTCAGTCCGAGTGCCTTTACACCGACTGCGATAGCACCGGAGGAAACAAGCACTACCTCCCTGCCTTCATTGCTCATATCTGTAATCAATCTTACGAGCTTTTCTATTTTTACAAGGTTCAGGCTTCCTGTTTCAGGATGTACAAGTGACGATGAACCGATTTTTATAACTATTCTATTTTTATTTTTCAAATACTCTCTGTCTGACATTTTAGCAAACTCTCCAAACGTTATTAACGTATTATTTAATCTTTCCCAGCTCAACGCTCTTTTCATAACAGGCATCGGTTGCCTTCATGATTGAATTTCTGAAGCCATACTCCTCAAGCATTTCAACAGCCGCAATCGTTGTTCCGCCGGGTGAGCATACATTGTCCTTAAGCTGTCCGGGATGCATTCCTGTTTCAAGAACCATTTTAGCTGAACCAAGAACGGTCTGGGCAACAAGAGTATATGCAGTCTTTCTCGAAATTCCATACTTTACGATACTGTCTGCAAGAGCTTCAATAAACATAAAAACATAAGCAGGTGAGCTTCCGTTTGCACATGTAGCCGCATTCATAAGCTTTTCAGGAAGAATCTCTGCCTTACCGACAATTCTGAAAAGAGAAAGAACCATATCCTTTTCATCAACATCAAGCTCCGGATTTTCCGGAAATGAAATGCATGCCATCCCCTCGCCAACCATAGCCGGTGTATTGGGCATAACACGGACGATTTTTATATCGTCGCCAAGTCTGTCACGGATTTTGTCCGTATGAACACCTGCAACAATTGAAATAATTACCTTTCCGGCAAGGTCAACCTTCATAAGGTCCGAAAGAACGTCCTCAAGGAATTGAGGTTTAATACAGAGAACAATATATTTACAGTTGTTTGCCAGCTGAATATTGTTGACACAGGATTCTGCACCGGTTTCAGCGCATACCCTTTCAACCTCCTCCGGTACCGGTGTATAAAACCTGCAGTCATTTACACCTACAAGACTGATTGCTCCCTTAAGTAAAGGAAGTCCCATATTTCCGGCTCCGATAAATCCAAATTTTTCCATAACAACCTCCAAAGCAATTATTATTTATAATGCAAACATCAGAATATGGTAATTTGCAAATTATATACAAACCTGTTGACAATCATAAAAATGTGTGTATACTTAATTTTCAGCTAGGGGCGCCACAGACGCTGAGATGTTGCCAACATATGCAACGGTCCCTCAGAACTTGAACCGGGTAATTCCGGCGTAAGGAAGCTGAATTATGTGGTCCCTCCTATGGCTAGATTCATAAGGAGGTTTTTTTATGCTCAATTTTTTCTTTGTTTACGATGAAGAATGGGGAAGCTACAGTCCTACAGTAGCAGGCTACACTGCGCTGTCCGTTATTCTTGTTCTCATCCTTCTCGTATGTGTGTTTATTTCCGGAAGGAAACAGAAAAAGCTGAATGTACTCGAGCTTACATTCTGCTCCATTGCACTTGCTCTTGCCTTCGTAACAGGCACCTTCCTTAAGCTCTGGAGGATGCCGATGGGCGGATCCGTTACTCTCTGTTCCATGCTATTTATCAGCCTGATAGGCTATTGGTACGGACTGAGGGTAGGTCTGATGACAGCCTTTGCATACGGAATGCTTCAGTTTGTGACCAATCCCTGGATAATAAGTCTGCCGCAGGTTCTATTTGACTACATTTTTGCCTTTGGTTCGCTCGGTCTTTCCGGACTGTTCCATAATTCAAAGCATGGACTCATCAAGGGATATATTACAGGTGTATTCGGACGTTTTATATTTTCATTTCTGTCCGGCTTCCTGTTCTTCGCCGTATCATCAGCAGAGGCAGGTGCAGAATACGGAATGAATATGTATGTCTATTCCGCTGTATATAACGGAGCCTTCCTTGGAGCTGAGGCAATACTCACAATAATAATCCTTCTTCTCCCTCCGGTGGCA
>JAZQNG010000016.1:0-22415 GCA_045627205.1 Lachnospiraceae bacterium | reverse complement strand
GTCTTGATGCTGTTTCGTTTCTGAAAAGTCTCTGAAGCTTTCTTTCCTCAGGGGCATTACCCTTCTGAACCTCTGCACCGCAGGTGGTAAGTGATTCAAGGGTATGCTTCTTTGATGAACCGGTAGCTCCGCCACAGCCATCGCGTCCTGTACGTCCGCCGAGCAGGATTACGATATCACCGGGATCGGGACATTCACGGCGTACACAGCGCTCGGGAGCTGCTGCGATAACAGCACCGATTTCCATACGCTTTGCCTGATAGCCGTCATGATAAAGCTCGTCTACCATACCGGTTGCAAGACCGATCTGGTTACCGTATGAGCTGTAGCCGGCTGCTGCCGTAGCAGTAAGCTTTCTCTGGGGAAGCTTTCCGGGAAGTGTTTCCGAAATGGGACGTAAGGGGTTGGATGCACCTGTTACACGCATAGCTGCGTAAACATATGAACGGCCCGAAAGCGGATCTCTTATGGCACCGCCGATACAGGTAGCAGCACCACCGAAGGGCTCGATTTCTGTAGGATGGTTGTGTGTCTCGTTCTTGAAAAGGAGAAGCCATTTCTCGGTTTCACCGTCCACATCAACATCAATCTTTACTGTACATGCATTGATTTCTTCAGATTCATCAAGCTTGGGAAGCTTTCCTTTAGCCTTTAAATATCTTGCGCCGATTGTAGCGATATCCATCAGATTTACGGGCTTTGTCCTGCCAAGCTCCTTGCGGAGTCCGATATAATTATTATATGCCTCCTCAAGCTCTTTATCCTCGAAGTGTACGCTGTCGATGGTTGTGAGGAAGGTGGTATGACGGCAATGGTCCGACCAGTAGGTATCTATCATTCTGATTTCGGTAATGGTAGGATTTCTCTTTTCCGACTTGAAGTATTCCTGACAGAATGCAATATCGTCGGTATCCATTGCAAGTCCGAGTGTCTTTACCATATTTTCAAGACCTGCTCTGTCCAGATCGATAAAACCGTCTAATGTAGCTACTGTAGTGGGACAATCATAGTTTACCTTTAAGGTGTCGAAGGTATCGAGAGCTGCTTCTCTTGCTTCAACGGGGTTGATTACATGATGCTTGATGGCTTCAAAATCAGAGTCGCTAATCTGACCGCTGATGATGTATACCCTTGCGGTTTTTACCGTAGGACGCTCAAGCTGTGAAATAATCTGAATACACTGTGCTGCTGAATCTGCTCTCTGGTCGAACTGTCCGGGCAGATACTCTACTGCAAAAATACGGTCTGCCTTGGCAACGATTTCATTACCCTCGCCTGCGAACTGCTCCTCTGTGAAGATGTCGTCAAGCTGAGGCTCTGCAAAAACTGTCTTGCAGCTCTGCTCGAAAAGCTCCTTGGAAAGACCTTCTGCATCGTAACGGTTGAAAAGTCTTACGCCTGTTACGCCATCAATCTGCAGCAGGGAAGCAATATCCGACTTCAAAGCGCGTGCTTCCAGGTCAAGTCCTGTTTTTTTCTCAACATAAACTCTGTAAACCATGATATATCTCCTTTTCTTCATTGGGGACGGACCTTTTTTAACAATTTTCAACATTGGGGACAGACCTTCATCGGCTGCGCGACCTGTGTGACTTATCGGCTGCGCGACCTGTGTGTGTCTTATTTGCGTCACAGGCTGTCTGCGTCTGATTCCATCAGTCTTGTCCCGGTATGTAAAATATTATAAATCAGGAGCTCCCTCCATTAATTACTTGTATTAGGCCGGGCATATGCCATTTTCCCGGCATCAGCTTAAAATGAACGAAGCCTTACAGAGCCTTTAATGCCCTTGCTCCGATATCGTTTCTGTAAAAACCGCCGTCAAATTTTACCTGTCCGGTAAGTGCGTAGGAGGCCTTTATTGCATCAGGGAGTGTGTCTGCCGTTGTTGTGATGCCAAGAACACGTCCGCCGTTGCTTAAAAGCGAGCCATCCTCAGCAAGCTTTGCGCCTGCAACGTAGATATCAGCCGTATATGCTTTTCCTGCGTATGAATTAAGAAATGCAGCGGTGTCCGGAAGCTCCATGGGAAGAAGCTTTTCGTATTTCTCGGGATAGCCCTTTGTTGCATAAATAACGCAGCAGGCTGATTTATCGGAGAACTTAACCTCTGTTTCTGCGAGTGTGCCTTCTGCGCATGCCTTCATAATCGTAAAAAGATCTGATTCAAGAAGGGGAAGGACAACCTGCGTTTCGGGATCGCCGAAACGGCAGTTATATTCAATAACCTTCGGACCCTTTGGAGTAATCATCAGTCCGAAATACAGGCATCCCCTGAAGGTTCTGCCCTCGGCATTCATTGCGTTGATTGTGGGAAGGAAGATCTTTTCCATACATTCATCTGCAACAGCCTTTGTATAATAAGGATTTGGAGCGATGGTACCCATGCCGCCCGTGTTAAGGCCTTCATCGTTGTCGTGTGCACGCTTGTGGTCCATTGATGATATCATCGGTACTACGACCTTGCCGTCTGTAAATGAAAGGACGGAAACCTCAGGCCCGGTGAGGAATTCCTCAATGACAACCTTAAGTCCGCTCTTGCCGAATTTGCCGCCTTCCATCATTTCCTTTACGGCATCCTTTGCTTCGTCAAGCGTCTGTGCGATAATTACACCCTTTCCGAGGGCAAGTCCGTCTGCCTTTACTACGATGGGCATGTCGCAGGTTTCAAGATATGCAAGAGCCTTGTCACATTCGGTAAATACCTCATATGCAGCGGTAGGAATGTTGTATTTTTTCATCAGATCCTTCGAAAAACTCTTGCTGCCTTCGATGATTGCTGCATTTGCCTTCGGACCGAAGCAGGGGATGCCGACTTCATTCAGGGCATCTACCGTACCTGCTACAAGGGGATCGTCCGGAGCAACAATTACGAAATCTATGCTTTTTTCCTTGCAGAAGCTGACAATTGCAGCTGTGTCCATTACACCGATTGAAACGCATTCGGCGTCTGCAGCGATTCCGCCGTTTCCGGGAAGACAGTAAATCTTCGAAACCAAAGGACTCTTTTTAATTGCCTTAATGATGGCGTGCTCTCTGCCGCCTGAGCCGATAACGGCTACCTGCTGTTTGTCTGCCATTTTGTACCTCTCCTGTGATGTATATTTTTGCCGCGGTCTGCGGTAATTCGTATAAATAGTTAATAATATTATTCTTAATGGTTCGGTATAATTATCCGTAAATGCTTAAAAATAATTATACTTGAAATATAATGCTTCCTTTCGGAAAGCGTATCAGCCATGAAGGCCGTTTGCCTGGCGGATCATGTCTTCAACCACAATATCATAAATTTCGCCTATGGTAGAGCAGTATTCGAGCAGTTTCCAGGGCTCGTTGGTGTGAAAATGAACCTTAATCAGGTCCTCGTCACCGACAGCGAGCAGGCAGTCGCCCTTCAGATTTGCTGTGATGTAATCCGAAATAACATCCTCGTCCAGGTCGTGGCCTTCGATAAGGAGCTGTGTATCATATCTGAATTCGATTTCTTCCATGTCTGATTTCCTTTGGCGTTTATTTCAGGTTTCCCTATATTTCAGGTTTCTTTTTTAATTTCCTTATTAATCAGCATCGCAGGGGCACAGGGCACAAAAATGTAAGTTGTCTGTGGCTAAAAGCAGCAGCTCCTGACTGTAGCTGTGGACAGGAAATAAAGAATGCTGTACAAGGTCTGTCCCCAATGTTGAAAATTGTTAAAAAAGGTCCGTCCCCAATGGAGAATCAGACGGTCAGGACGCTTTCGACGTTGCCCTCGTAGATTCGGTCAAGTACAGGCTGGACAAAGTCGGCGAGGAATTCGTTGACCTGGGATACTGAACGGCCGATGTACTTTGAGGGATCGAGGTTTGCACGAAGCTCCTCCTCTGTGAGAAGGAAGGCGGGGTCTGCGGCGATTCTGTCAATCAGGTCGCAGCTCTTTCCCTCAAGCTTTACGCCTGCGGCTGCAGCATGTGAATGTACCCTCAAATGCTCATGCAGCTCCTGACGGTTTGCACCGCGCTTTACGGATTCCATCATGATGTTTTCGGTAGCCATGTAGGGAAGCTTTTCCATTACGCGGCGTGTAACAACCTTATCGTAAACAACGAGTCCGGAGGAAACATTTATATAAATATTTAAAATTGCATCTACTGCCAGGAAGGCTTCGGCAACGCTGATTCTCTTGTTAGCCGAATCGTCGAGTGTACGCTCGAACATCTGGGTTGCTGAGGTCATCGCGGGATTGAGTGAATCTATGATGACATAGCGTGCCAGTGCGGCGATACGTTCGCTTCTCATGGGGTTGCGCTTGTAGGGCATTGCAGATGAACCGATCTGAGTGCTCTCAAAGGGCTCCTCCATTTCCTCGAAGGACTGCAGGATACGGAGATCCTGTGTAAACTTATATGCACTCTGCGCAAATCCCGAAAGAACATTGAGGAAGAAGGAATCAAGCTTTCTTGAATAGGTCTGTCCGGAAACGGGCATACATGCTTCAAAGCCTAAATCCTCTGCGATGAGCGCCTCCAGTTTTTTAACCTTTGCCTCGTCATTCTCGAAAAGCTCCATGAAGCTTGCCTGCGTACCTGTTGTGCCCTTTGAGCCGAGGAGCTTCAGCTTACTCATCTGGTATTCAAGATTTTCAACATCCATAATGAGCTCATTGAGCCAGAGGGTAGCACGCTTGCCCATTGTTGTGAGCTGTGCGGGCTGAAGATGTGTATATGCCAGGCAGGGAAGTGCTTTATACTTTTCTGCGAATTCTGAAAGATTTTTAATAACCTGGCCTGCCTTTTGAAGGATGATTTTTGAAGCCTCACGGAGTACGATAACATCAGTGTTGTCCGTTACATAGCAGGAGGTTGCGCCTAAATGGATAATGGGCTCAGCCTTGGGACAAACCTGGCCGTATGCGTATACATGGCTCATTACATCGTGACGGACAAGCTTTTCGCGTTCCCTTGCCACCTCATAATCGATGTCGGTTGCGTGGGCTTCAAGTTCTGCAATCTGTTCGTCCGTGATGGGAAGTCCGAGCTTCTGCTCTGATTTTGCAAGTGAAATCCAAAGCCGTCTCCAGGTACGGAATTTGAACTCATCGCTGAATGCATACTGCATTTCATCGCTTGCGTAACGCGTTGAAAGTGGTGATATATATTTTGTTCTGTCTTCTGACATATTCCCTCCTAATATTGATGAGCATAAGGTATATTATTTTATTAGTTATGCCTGCGAACAACTGATGGAGTAAATTTCCGGTTACTATTCACAGTCTGTTCAAACCGCATTCATAAGCCCTGTATTATCCCTCGGCCAGCCTCTTTGCAACTATCTCTGCTGCCTGGGGAAGGATGATCCATTCAGCCTGTTCCATTACACGCTTCTGAAGAATCTCAGGGGTATCGCCCTCCTGAATTTCTACAGCCTTCTGTGCAATGATTTTTCCGCCGTCGCACACCTCATTTACATAGTGTGCGGTGGCACCGGTCACCTTTACGCCGTAGCTGAGGGCTGCCTCATGAACATGCAGTCCGTAGAAGCCTTCGCCGCAGAAGGACGGGATCAGTGCGGGATGTATGTTGATGATACGGTCCGGATAGTGCTTTACGAAATCCTCGGAGAAGATAAGCATAAAGCCTGCCAGAACAATCATATCGATATCATATTCCTTAAGCCTGTTAAGGACATCAGCCTCAAATGAGGCCTTATCGGGATAGGCCTTTCTTTCTACAACACAGGTTGCAATTCCGGCCTTCTGTGCCCTTTCAAGGGCAAATACACCCGGTTTATTTGAAATAACCACGCTCAGTTCACCGTGGGGAAGCTCTCCTCTGCCGGCAGCATCAATCAGTGCCTGCAGGTTTGTTCCGCCACCTGAAACCATTACGGCAATCCTTGTTTTTTTCATACCCGGATTCCTTTCCTGCCCTTACAGCATTTCTACGCCGTCGATTCCTTCAGCAAGCTCACCGATAACATATGCATCGTGTCCCTGTGCCTTAAGGATTGCAATAGCATTGTCTGCATCCTCAGGGGAAACGATGATGCTCATGCCAACACCCATATTGAAGGTGTTGAACATGTCACGCTCGCTGATACGGCCCTCTGAAGCAAGAAGCTCGAAGATAGGAAGAACACGCACATTCTTCTTCTCGATTCTTGCGCCGAGACCCTTTTTGATGCTTCTGGGAATATTCTCGTAGAAGCCGCCGCCGGTGATATGTGAAATACCCTTTACCTTTACGCTCTTTAAAAGCTCAAGGACGGGCTTTACATAAATCTTTGTAGGGGTAAGCAGTGTCTCGCCGAGACCCTTTCCGCCGAGGCTTTCAATGCCGAGTGTAAGATTTGTATGTTCAACATTGAAAATCTTTCTGACAAGTGAGAAGCCGTTTGAATGAACACCGCTTGAAGGAAGGCCGATGATAACATCTCCGGCTTTCTGTGTTGAGGAATCGATTACCTTATCGCGGTCAACGATACCTGTTGAGAAGCCTGCGAGATCGTACTCGTCCTCGGGATAGAAGCCGGGCATTTCAGCGGTTTCGCCGCCGATGAGTGCACATCCGGCCTGAACACAGCCTTCAGCTACGCCTGAAACAATGGCAGCTATCTTTTCGGGTGTATTCTTACCGCAGGCAATATAGTCGAGAAATAACAGGGGGCGTGCTCCGCAGCAGATTATGTCATTTACGCACATTGCTACGCAGTCAATACCTACAGTGTCATGCTTGTCAAGCAGAAATGCGAGCTTAAGCTTTGTGCCTACGCCATCGGTACCGCTTACCAGTACGGGCTGGCTGATGCCGGTGAGGTCGGGAACGAGAAGTCCTCCGAAGCCGCCGATGTCGGGAGTGCTTTCAGGAGTTGTGGTTCTTGCGATGTGGCTCTTCATGAGCTCTACGGCCTTGTAGCCTGCGGTGATGTCAACACCTGCAGCCTTGTAGCTTTCACTGAAACTGTTATTCATGATAATTCCTTTCTTGTATGAGTACGGAAGGCGGTGTGCCTTCGTTTAATTTGGGATTTAAATCAGGGCGGCTGCCGCTTTAACCGTTGATGGCTAAAGGCGTGCAGCGATTAATATTGATTCTGTGCTTCCGGTGCGTTTTACTGTTCGGAAAGCTTTTTTTCATACTTGTTTATGTATTTCTCGGGCTCCTCTGTAGGGTAATCTCCTGTGAAGCATGCATCGCAGAAATGGCTGCAGGTGCTGTTTGCTGCAAGAAGCTTTACATAATCCTTGTTAAGGAAGCCGAGTGAATCAACACCGATAATCTTTGCAATCTCCTCTGTTGTATATTTGCAGGCGATGAGATTTTCGCGTGAATCAACGTCTGTTCCGTAATAGCAGGGATTTAAGAAGGGCGGTGCGGTAACGCGCATATGGATTTCGGTTGCACCGGCCTCGCGGAGAAGGCGGACAATACGCTCGGAGGTGGTACCGCGGACGATTGAATCATCGATGAGAACAACCCTCTTGCCATTTACAACGTTTGAAATGGGATTCAGCTTGATGCGGACCAGATTCTCCCTGGATTTTTGTCCGGGAGCAATGAACGTTCTTGCGATATACCTGTTTTTAATGAATCCGAGCTCATAGGGGATACCGGACTGCTTTGCATATCCGATGGCAGCATCGAGACCTGAATCGGGAACGCCGATTACAACATCAGCCTGTACGGGATGCTCAAGTGCTAAAAATGAACCTGCACGGACTCTTGCTTCATGAACCGAGCTGCCCTCGATGACAGAATCGGGACGGGCAAAATAAATATATTCAAATACACAAAGATTGGGAGTTTTTTTGTCGCAATGGTCTGTAATGGAATGAACACCGTTTTTATCAAAAATGATAATTTCGCCGGGACGTACATCACGGATAAGCTTTGCTCCGACAGCGTCAAGTGCACAGGACTCAGAGGCAACAACGTATTTTCCGTCAGGCATCCGGCCGTAGCACAGAGGACGCATTCCCATTTCATCACGGACTGCGATGAGCTTCTGGGGAGACATGATGCAGAGTGAATATGCACCGACGAGCTTGTCCATCGCCTTGCTGACAGCCTCTTCGATTGAATCGGAATTGAGTCTTTCCTTGATGATGGTATAGGAGATTACCTCGCCGTCACCGTTGGAATGGAAGATGGAGCCGTCCATCTCAAGCTGTCCGCGCAGCTGTGCGTAATTAACGAGTGAACCGTTGCTTGCAAGTGCAAGATGTCCTTTAATATGATTTACAACGACGGGCTGTGCGTTTGCACGGTCGGCATCCTTGGTTGTGCCGTATCGTACATGGCCCAAAATCATATTAC
Organism: Lachnospiraceae bacterium; assembly: GCA_045627205.1. GTDB lineage: Bacteria > Bacillota > Clostridia > Lachnospirales > Lachnospiraceae > RUG11977. Next base: position 14,124 of record JAZQNG010000016.1, on the reverse strand, counting down.
CCGTGCCGAGCTTCTGCATAACGGAGGGAGTGAAGATATCGTGAACGATACCGGCGTCCTTGTGGGTGCGGAATACTCCGTCATCATTAACTACCATACCGCAGCTCTCCTGACCGCGGTGCTGAAGTGCGAAAAGACCGTAGAAGCATATTGATGCCAGGTCTGAGGTTTCCGGTGAATATATACCGAAAACGCCACATTCTTCGTGTAAGTTGCTCATTTTTTGTTTACCATGCCTTTCTCAAAAGGGATAAAATTAATATCATATCGCCGGAACTCTCCGGCTATAGTTCGTAATCAGATATCCTGTACCTCTGAATCAGCGGAAAGGACCTTTTCCATATTCTTTACCCTCTCGTCGTCAAGCTTCTTTGCAAGACCGTCGTCCGAAAGAGAAAGGATTTCTACAGACAACAAAGCGGCATTGGTGGCGCCGTCTATTCCGACTGTTGCCACAGGAATGCCTGAGGGCATCTGTACAGTAGAAAGAAGCGCATCAATACCGCCTAGTGATGAAGCGTTTACCGGAATACCGATAACAGGTATAGTTGTATTTGCAGCAAGAGCTCCTGCAAGGTGTGCAGCCATTCCGGCGGCTGCAATTATACACCCAAAGCCGTTTTCGCGTGCAGTGGAAGAAAACTCACGTGCAGCGAGAGGTGTTCTGTGTGCGGAGAACACATGGATTTCATATGGAACCTCAAAACGTTTTAAGGTGTCGATTGCTTTTTCGAGCTTGGGAAGATCACTTTTGCTTCCCATTACAATTCCGACCTTTTTCATGGAAACCTCCGGGAAATTATTCGTATATTTATGAAAGAAACTGTCTTCTTAAAAAGCTAAAAAACAGATGAACGAGGCATCTGTTTCTTATTAGAAAAAAGACAAATTTATGATAGCATAAGCCCCTATATTAGTCAATATGGGCAAATTGCCGAAATGTCAAATAATATGCGGGAATTTTTAGTGTATAATGTTAATAAACCTTCATTCAGCCCTTCTTTTTGAAGAAAAGAAAGCCTTTTTTCCTGGGCTGTTCGGTTTCGGAATTTTCCTCCTGTCCCTCCTTGAACTGCTCCCATTCCGCATCAAGATTGAAATCGGATGCATTGTAGCCTTCACCATAGGCAGGGGTTGACTGTTCAAGCGCAGTACGTTCCTCCTCGGAAAGTGAGGACAGCTGTTCCTCGGACATAGGCTGGGCAGGTGAATTTGCTGCTGCCTGCTGCTGCCCCTTCTTTTTGTTGTGGTCCTTGCGCTTTGTGACGGTCACACCGGTATTTTCACCGGGCTTGTTTACGCGGATGACGGGATCGGGCTTCTTTTCCTCCTCGGGCCATTCCTGCTCTTCATCCTTACCGGAGGACTTGCCGGAACCGGTTGTCCCTAAGCTGCCCGATGCGGCGGCAGAAAATGAAGAATGCTTGTTTTCGCGGTTTTTCCTTACCTCATCAAGGACATTGATATATAAATCGCTTTCATGCAGCTCGCTTAAAAGGTCCTTTGTATCCTCGCGGTTCTTTTCAAGGGTTTCCATCCGATCGTCCATCTTTGCAAGAAGCTCGATATATTCACGGCGGATATTGTCCTTGGTGCTGTTGATAAGCTCGTTCAGCTCATTCAGCATTGTATCTGTATAAACAAGCGAACCGGCATAAACGCTTTCGGATTCGCGTTTTGCTTCTGCGATGATTTCGGAGGCCTCACGCTCTGTTTCAAGGCGGGCCATTTCCTTTGCACGGTTGGTAGCCTCATACTGGTCGAGTACCTCGTACATGGCCTCGTTCAGCTCCTCAAGAAGGTTGAACATCTCAGTCTTGGAGAGGATGATTAAATCGGGGGAATTCTGGTAGCATTCTCCCTTTGCAAATAATACATGTATTTTTTTTAATATTTCTTCAACACGGGTGGTAGGCATTTTATTCCCTCCTCATAAATCATACCTTGAACCTGTAGCCGGCACCCCAGATGGTTTCAATGAACTGGGGATTGCTGGTGCTTACTTCGATTTTTTCACGGATTTTTTTGATATGTACGGTAACGGTTGCAATATCGCCGATCATGTCGGTATCCCATATTGTACTGAACAGCTCTTCCTTTGAAAATACCTTGTTCGGGTTTTCGGCAAGGAAGGTGAGCAGGTCGAATTCCTTGATGGTGAAGGGCTTTTCGTCACCGTTAACATATACCCTTCTTGCGGTTTTGTCGATACGCAGGCCGCGGATTTCGACAATTTCGTTATGCTTGCTCTCACCGCCGCCAACAAGACGCTCATAGCGGTTGAGATGTGCCTTTACACGGGCAACAAGCTCTGACGGGCTGAAGGGCTTTGTAATATAGTCATCGGCACCCAGGCCGAGACCACGGATTTTATCGATATCATCCTTTTTGGCAGATACCATGATGATCGGAATATCCTTATGTTCACGGACTTTTTTACATATTTCAAAGCCGTCCATTACAGGAAGCATAAGGTCAAGAATGATGAGACTGTAGTTATTTGTTAATGCATTTTCAAGACCGGCAGCTCCGTTGGTTTCCATGGAAACCTCAAAACCGGAAAGCTCCAGATAGTCTTTTTCAAGTTCTGCAATTTCAAGCTCGTCTTCAACTATCAGTATTTTTTCCATAAATCATGCATCTCCTTTATTGTTCTGTATTTTCGGTTGTATTATGCCTGTTTACGCGTCTGTCACCATGACGTCTGTCCCTGTTATAGCGTCTGTCGTAGGCAACATAGTACGGACTCTTGCCGTTTTTGCCACGTCTGTCTTCAACACGCCTTTCACCGGAACGCCTTTCTGCTTTATCATTGTCCGCGGGTTTTTCTTCTGCTTCCGGAGACGCGGAATGAACGGCTTCATTTCCTTCCTCGGCAGCAGCCTCCCTGGGCTTTCCTTCATGACGTCTGGGGCTTCTGAGCTTCGGAAGCATTTCCTCAAGCTCGGTTTCTATTTCTGATATTGTTGTTTCCTTTTTGCGTACATCGGCCTTGGGAAGCGTGAAATAAATAGAGGTTCCCTCACCAAGGACACTGGTTGCGGAAATGGTACCCGAATGGTCCTCTATGATTTTCTTTGCAATTGCGAGGCCTAAACCGGTACCGCCCTTTTTGGAGTTTCTGGAGGCATCGGCACGGAAGAAACGGTCGAATATCTGAGGTATATCCTTTTTATCAATTCCGATTCCGTTGTCCGTAACGCTTATACGTATATAATCGCCCTCCTCGGAGCTGCGGATGATGATGGCACCGGTACTTTTTCCCATATATTTAACGGAATTGCCGATACAGTTGCTTAAAACTCGTCGCAGCTGCTCAACATCGGCTATTACCGTTCCCGAGGTCCTGATTCCGCTGACATATGAAAGTGAAACGCCCTTTATTTCCGTATCCAGGGACATCTCTTCAACACAGTCGTTCAGAAAATCGTCAGTATCAATAATAGTAAAATTATACGGTATGACATTTGTATCGATCTTTGAAAAGAATGACAGCTCATCAACCAGTACGGTCATATCATTTGCCTTTGTGTAAATGGTACGGAGATATTTTTTCTCCTTTTCGGGAGTGTCCGCAACACCGTCCAGAATACCCTCGGTATAGCCCTTTATGGCAGTAAGGGGGGTTTTAAGGTCGTGTGAAATATTACTTATCAGTACTATCGTATCCTGCTCGTACTGCAGTCTCGCATCTATCTGTTCCTTCAGCTTCAGTCTCATTTCCTCGAAGTCCTCGCAGAGAAGCTCCAGCTCATCTGAGGAGGAGGCATCGGAGGGAATGGTGAAATCAAGGTCTCCGCCCTTTATCCTGTAGGTTGCCTCCGTAAGGATATTCAGCGGCCGTACAATACTTCGGTATAGCCAGAAAACAAGTACGGTAGCGGTAACGCATATCATTATACCCATCAGTATGAAGCCCTGTACCCAGTTGCTCCTGATGTCTGCAGAGGTTCCGTTTGAGCTGGTATATGCAACACCGACGACTATCGTAAAAAGGAAGGTGGGCAGCAGCAGGGTTATCAGGAAGGCCGTTACAAGACGACGCTTCAGAGTCATTGTATTGTTCATAATTTTCTTCATGTCGTCGCCCTCGCTTACTGAAAAGTAATATAGTTACACAAATTTGTTTTTGCCGGCATCATATTTGTATTCAATTTTAGCCAGTGTCTGTATGATTTCTTCTTTATCCTCGTCCAGCGCTTCACATAATGCGTCAAGGCTGGGATATTCATCCCTAAGCTTTGTGTTTATCACGCTTACAAGGATGGTGGGTTCTGTTGGAAGCATACCTTCTCCTCCATAATCATTATAATATTTTTTTTAGTAAATTGTAAATAGAATCTTTATGATTTCTTAATTTTTCCTATGCCGTGACATATATTTCCCGCAGCATGGATTCGTCCGGCTGCAGTGGCATTGCACGGATTCATGGAATATAATTTGTCAATATAGTATAACGGGTTTGCTTTAGTTATGCAACGGAAGAATCAGCGTAATGGGAATACTGAAGAAATACCTGACGGTCCGGCTGAAAATACGATATCGGTTGACAATGACCGGCCGCAAAAATATAATGAAATCTGACAACAATTATGAAGGTGTGGTGATGATATGTTCTGTATAGAGTGTGGTTCAGAAATAGCTTCGGGGGCTGCTTTTTGCCCGATATGCGGGGCAAGGATTTTAAAGCCGTCGGAGGGCAGGAGTCTGCAGCAGGGAGGCAGGATGCCCCAGACTGCAGAAAGGACGGGGCAGCAGTGGCCTGAAGCGGCAGCAATGCCACCGGCACAGAATACGCAGGCTCCGATTCCGATGCAGAATCAGGGCTATGGTCAGGGTGCACAGTACGGCTGGGACCCGAACGGGCAGCAGGGTGCACAGTACGGCTGGAATCCGAACGGGCAGCAGGGCGCGCAGTACGGCTGGAATCCGAACGGGCAGCAGGCAGCACAGTATAATCAGGGTTCAGGCTGCTATGTCCCGCAGAGGAACCTGAGAACAAACAGGGCACTGTGGAAGTTTATACTGTTTTCGAGTCTCACCTTCGGAATTTACGGAATAATAAGCATGACTACGGTCGGAAACGATATAAACCGTATTGCAACACCCTATGACAGAAGAAATACAATGAACTTCTGCCTGGTATTTTTCCTGTTTTCATGGCTGACTGTAGGAATACTCCCCCTGGTATGGGGTGCGAACCTGAGCGGAAGGATAGGCAGGGAGCTGAAGAGAAGGAGAATACACTATTCCTTCGGAAAGAAAACCTTCTGGCTCTGGTGTATACTTGGCTCGCTGATATTCTGCGGACCCTTTATATATCTGCATAAGCTTTTTGTTAGCATGAATCTTTTGTCAGGGGACTATAACTGCAGGGGATAGTGCGGAAATTATAAAGGGATAGTGCGGGAAATAGAAATAACGGTCTATGGAAAGGCTTGTATATTATGATATTTTGTGTGATAGGTAAGAGTGCTACCGGGAAGGATAGCATATATAAGGAGCTTTTAAAGAGAACGGGCGGATGCCTGAAAACGGTGGTGCCCTATACCACAAGACCTCAGAGAAGCGGCGAGACGGAGGGGATTGAGTACCACTTCCGAAGCTGGGAGGAATTTGAACAGCTGAAGGAAGCGGGACGCATAATTGAATACAGATGCTATCATACGATTTACGGTGACTGGTTCTATTTTACCGCCGATGACGGACAGATTGTGACCGATGCAGGGAATTATCTTCTGATAATGACACTTGAGGGCTATGAAAGCCTGAGGAAATACTACGGAAAAGAGAATATCGTGCCGATATATATTGAGGTTGAGGATGGTCTGCGCCTGACAAGGGCCCTGGAGCGTGAGAAGCAGCAGAGGGAGCCTAAATATGCAGAGCTTTGCAGACGTTTCCTTGCCGACAGGGAGGATTTCAGCGAGGAAAAAATAGCGGGCCTGGGGATAGAAAAGCGCTATGAGAACATAGTGCTTGAAGCCTGCATCTCGGAAATTCTGGCAGACATGCGTCCCTATTTCGCAGATACGGAGTCGGCTCCGGCAGAATAGCAGTATAATGCCGGAAAGTTTTTCATGATGGGAAAGGTGGTTTGGAAATGGATATAAAGGTAAACCAGACCCAGCCTGTTCAGCAGGTTGAACAAACGAAAAACATACAGCAGCCGGACGGCAGCTTCAAGTTTACGCTGGTGAGCAGCATAGAGGAGACAGAGTTGGCCGGACGGCTCAACGCGCTTTTGGAGGAGATAACCGGACAGGGGGAAAGAATCAAGAAGCGCCGCGACATTACGGATATGCGTAAATACAGGTCACTGATAAAGGATTTCATGAATGAAATAGTGAACCGTTCACATAAATTCTCAAGGGAGAATTTCCTGGACAAGCGTGGACGCCACAGGGTTTACGGAATGATACGTCTTGTTGATGAAAAGCTGGACCGGATAGCGGCAGAGCTTATAAAGGACGAGCAGGATTCGCTCCTGATTCTGAACAATGTTGATGAAATAAGGGGACTGCTGCTGGATATTCTGACCTGATGTAAATAATCACCGTGTTCCGGTACTGAGGTTTGAAAATAAATTTTCAGAATACGGAATTGCTGCGGCAGGAGAGGTTTGAAAAAGAGAATACAGGTCCGGCAGGCGGCTTTATACATCAGCCGGAGCAGAAGGATAGGAGAAGCATTGTGAAGAATTTTAATGATATAGTCGGACATAGCAGTATAAAGGAGCATCTTCAGACCGCCATTTCGATGGGGAAGCTTTCGCATGCCTATATTTTCAGTGGCGAGGAGGGCTCCGGAAAGAGGATGACGGCAGAGATTTTTGCTGCAGCCCTGATGTGTCAGGGAGAGGAGCGCCCCTGCGGGATGTGTATGTCCTGCATGCAGGCGGAATCCCACAATCATCCGGATATTATATATGTTACCCATGAAAAATCAAAAATCGGTGTTGATGAAATAAGGGTCCAGCTGGTGGATGATGTGCTGATAAAGCCCTTTAGCAGTGAACACAAGGTTTATATAGTTGATGATGCCGAGCGTATGACGGAGCAGGCGCAGAATGCCCTTTTAAAGACACTTGAGGAGCCGCCGGAGTATGCAGTCATCATTCTTTTGACGACCAATACGGGAGCCTTCCTTCAGACGATTCTTTCGCGCTGTGTAACGCTGCAGTTTAAGCCTCTTGAAAACCGTCTGATTTCCGAATACCTGATGAAAAATGAAAGGCTGCCGGATTATTATGCCAATATATGTGCCAATTTTTCCTCGGGATGTCTCGGCAAGGCCATTAAATATGCCAACAATGCCGAATTCGAAAAGGTCAAGAGCGATGTCCTCGGGGTAGTGCGGAATATAGACCAGAGCAGCTTTGACGAGCTGCTGGAGGCAGTTTCCCTGTATTCGGAAAAACGGGAGCAGCTTGATGATTATCTCGACCTGATGCATATGTGGTTCCGTGATGTGCTGATGTTTAAGGCCACCCAGGATGTCAACAGGCTTGTTTTCACGGACGAGATGATGAATATCAGGAAGCTGGCCTCAAGATACAGCTTCGAGGGTCTCGGACGTATTTCCGAGGCGTTTTACAGGGTCCGTGACAGATTGAACGCAAATGTCAGCTTTGATACCGCAATGCAGATGCTTCTTATGTCCCTCCGTGAGCATTAAAAGGGTAATACCTGCGAAATTGATTGACTTGCGGCCTTTTTTTGAATATAATGACCATAGCATTTTAGGAGCAGTATGTGCGGAAAAGTGCATGAAACAGACTGGGGCAGTATTTTTACCCCGATAATTATATAATTGGCTGACCGGCAATTTTCAGTCTTCCGGGAGGCATGGAGGTAATTTTGAACGTAATCGGAGTAAGATTCAGAAGAGCGGGTAAAATCTATTATTTTGACCCAATCGGATTGGATATAGAGCAGGGTGACAACGTAATAGTCGAAACAGCAAGAGGTGTGGAGTTCGGTACGGTGGTTCTCGGTGTGAGGGATGTAAGTGAGGATAAGCTTGTACAGCCCTTAAAGCCTGTAATCAGAAAGGCTACTCCCGAGGATATAGAGACCGATGCCAACAACCGCATAAAGGAAAAGGATGCCTTTGAAATCTGTCTTGAGAAAATCGCGAAGCGCGAGCTTGAGATGAAGCTGATAGAATGTGAGTACACCTTTGACAACAACAAGGTCCTCTTTTATTTTACGGCAGACGGGCGTATTGATTTCAGGGAGCTGGTAAAGGATCTGGCAGCTGTATTCAGGACACGTATCGAGCTGCGTCAGATCGGTGTCCGCGATGAGACAAAAACCCTCGGCGGCCTCGGAATATGCGGGCGTCCGCTGTGCTGTGCCACATATCTGTCCGATTTCTGTCCGGTTTCAATAAAGATGGCAAAGGAACAGAGCCTTTCCTTGAATCCGACAAAGATATCCGGTACCTGCGGAAGACTTATGTGCTGCCTGAACAACGAGGAGGTGGCATATGAGGACCTGAACAGCCATCTGCCCAATGTGGGTGACAGGGTTACCACAAAGGACGGGCAGCAGGGCGAGGTATTCAGCGTAAATGTACTGAAGCAGATGGTAAAGGTTATTTTTACCGATGAGCGTGGTGACAAGGAGGCAAAGGATTACAGGGCAGATGAGCTTTCGTTCAAGCCCCGTAAGCATCACGAGAAGGCTGCAACGGCAGATGAGCTCAAGGAGCTTAAGGAGCTTGAGGCACTTGAGCGCAAGGATTCAAAGAACCATCTGGATGACTGAGCTTAAGAATGTTACGATAAATGCTTTAAAACAGGGGACGGATAAATCACAGTAGGATATTCGAAATATCGATTATTTTGTTGGGATTTATCCGTTAATTTTTCGAAGAAAAGGGATGCCGGCGGGCTGTGGGGAGTGAAATGGAAACGGATAGAGCGGCGCTTCTTCACGAGGGTGAGAGGCTTGATGAACTGAACAGAAACAACCTTATGATAATTCAGGACCCGTCCCGCTTCTGCTTTGGAATGGATGCAGTCCTTCTTTCGGGATTTGCCTCGGTAAAGCAGGGTGAAAGGGCAATGGATTTATGTACGGGGAACGGAATAATACCGATTCTTCTGTCGGCAAAGACGGAGGGAGAGCATTTTACCGGACTTGAAATCCAGCCGGAGAATGTTGATATCGCCCAAAGAAGCGTGCAGTATAACGGGCTTGAGGATAAAATTGATATTGTAACGGGGGATGTGAAAACAGCCTCCACGCAGTTCGGAAAATCGGTTTTTGACGTTGTGACCTGCAATCCGCCCTATATGATAGGGCAGCATGGGCTGACAAATCCCGATTCCGCAAAGGCCATAGCCCGGCATGAGCTTCTCTGCAGCTTTGAGGATGTTGCAAGGGAGACAGCATCCCTGCTTGTTCCGGGAGGCAGGTTTTACCTTGTGCACAGACCGTTCCGTCTGGCGGAAATCATAGTCACGCTGACAAAATACAGGCTTGAACCGAAGCGGATGAAGCTTGTTTACCCGTTTGTGGATAAGGAGCCGAATATGGTGCTTTTGGAGTGTGTCCGCGGCGGAAAATCAAGAATGCAGGTTGATGCCCCGCTGATTGTGTATAAGGAGCAGGGAAAATACACTGATGAAATTTACGATATTTATGGGTATTAAAGAAAACGGTGCGGGAAAAGCAGGCGGTGAGGACTCACATACGACAGGAGGAGAGGCATGAAATTCAGGATAATGACGGTAACAGAATATGATAAATATAAAATCTTCCTTCCGAATCCGGAACGGCGCTTCTGGCTGGATCCCTGCGGGATTCCTTCAGACGGACGCTTCCCCGTGGTTGATGAGAATGGAATGAAGAACCGTTTCGGGGAGCATCCCTATATGGAATCCGTATTCCTCCGTCCGGTTATTGAATATGACAGGGAGGAAACAAGACCGCTTTTTAAGCAGGGTGATAAGCTGGAGCTGTACGGCTACAGCTGGACTGCCGTATCGGATACGGCTCTTGTATGTGACAGATGCTTATCGGAATATAAATTCAATGATACGCCCTGCCTGTTCAAGGATTCCTATCTCCGTTATATCCTTAACCAGATTTTTATTGAAAAACAGGCCGAAGCACGGCGTAATGAAACAAAAAAGGGCAGGCTGTCAAAGAATGAGCTGATAAAGGAGCTTTACGACAGGTCGCTCAGTGCGGACAAGAGCGCGGGCGGTCAGCTTGCGGCAGGAGTGGTTCTTTCGGCAATCGGTGTCATGATAGCCGGTATTGCACTCGGCTCTTTCATAGAGGCGCCCTCCCTTAGTATAATCTGGAAGCTTATAGTTGCCGCAGGAGCCCTTGGGGTAGGCGGAATTTTATCTGCCATCGGAATAAAAAATAAACATCAGGGCGGGCGGGACTATCTTGCCGATAATATCCAGCCGCTGCTCACCGAAATTAAAATGGTTGCAACCGATACGGAGAGCGGAGTAGCACTTGCCGATTATAATGAAGGTGGTGAATTGGAGACCTCCGCCATTAAGGATGCGGATATCAGGAGCAGGTTTGTAGAAATCAACAAGCTTGTGCAGCGTATCAATACCTCCGGAAACAGGGCGGTTATCGCAAAGCTGAACGGATTTTATATACCTGAAACAAAAAAGCTGTATGATGTCTGCCTGCAGTTTGAGGAGGATGATATTGACTCACCTCAGACCAGGGAATGCATGAATATGGTCAGGGAAAGCCTGGACAAGACAATCCAGCTTCTTACCGTGGAATATGATAAATCAAATGTTGACAAGCTGCAGGATATCAGCTTCGATCTCGGTGTAAAGCAGAAGATGATTGATATGAACGAGTCGGAACAGGACCTGGAGCTGAAGGTATGAGAAGCTGTGCCCGACGGGAAAACAGGCAGGGCTTATGAACAGACTTGGAACAGTATTTTGAAAAAGAATTGGTTTTGGGAGAAATAACAGAAATGGCCGGAACACTTTATTTATGTGCTACACCTATCGGAAATCTGGAGGATATTACAATGCGCGTAATCAGGACCTTAAAGGAGGTAGACCTGATTGCCGCGGAGGATACAAGAAACAGCATAAAGCTGTTGAAGTATTTTGAAATAGATACTCCGATGACAAGCTACCATGAGTTTAATAAAATTGACAAGGCAAGGGTACTGGTAGAAAAAATGCTGGAGGGACAGAATATTGCCCTCATTACCGATGCGGGAACCCCGGCTATTTCGGATCCCGGAGAGGAGCTTGTGAAAATGGCCTATGAGGCAGGCATTACCGTGACCTCGCTGCCCGGTGCCTGTGCCTGCGTGACGGCGCTGACAATGTCAGGCCTTGCAACGAGGCGTTTTGCGTTTGAGGCCTTTCTTCCGGCTGAAAAACGGGAGAAAAAGCAGATTCTGGAAAACCTTGTAAACGAAACGCGGACAATGGTAATTTATGAGGCGCCGCACAGACTGGTGCGTACCCTTCAGGAGCTGCTGGATACCCTCGGTGACAGGAAAATCACTGTCTGCAGGGAGCTGACAAAAAAGCATGAAACGGCCTTTAGGACGACGCTTCAGGGTGCACTTGATTATTATACGGAAAACGAGCCGAAGGGTGAGTGCGTTCTTGTGATAGAGGGAAAGAGCTTTGGAACCATTAAGGCCGAGACTGCGGAGGAATGGCAGAAAATGAGCATTGAGGACCATATGGAAATATATCTTTCGCAGGGTATGGATAAAAAGGATGCCATGAAGGCAGTTGCGAAGGACAGGGGAGTATCCAAGCAGGAAATTTATAAGGCACTGCTGTAGTCCGTGGGGGTTATACGAGGCTTTTATGGAGTACAAACACCTGCCGGGAGGCCCGCTGTCATGAAAATAAAAAGGATAGGGTCTGTAAAAAGGAGGTTGCCGTGAAAAGAAGATATAATTTTTATGTTGCTTTATGTATGCTATGCATATCATTTATGCTTGCGGGCTGCCATTCGGAGGAGGAAAAGCCGCAGGCTACGCCTGTTCCTACGGATGCAGTGCAGGAGGTAACGGACATCCTTGAGGGCAGCGGTGATAAAACGGCTGATACTGAAAGGGATGCTGCAGGGACGGACGGCTCCAAGACTGCTCCTGAAGAGGCCGGTTCAGAAAAAGACGGCTCCGATGCAGCCTTGGAAAAGGATGATTCAGAAAAGGATGGCTCCGATGCAGCTTTGGAAAAGGATGGTTCAGAAAAGGACGGCTCCGGTGAGCCGGCTTCGGAGGACCGGACCCAGCCGGCCATGGACGATGAGGCACTTGAACGGTATGCTCAGATGTCCGGAATGAGTGTGGAGCAGATAAAGGCCATGATGAACCAGACCGCATCCATGTCGGACGAGGATATGGCGAAAATGGCAGAGCTGTACGGCGGGAATTCCGCCGAACCGGTAATACTGGGAGAGCTTGCCCTGCCTGCTTCCTCAACGGTACTGTCGAAGGAGCTTGCCCTCCAGGCACTGTCGCTTTGCGGCGGACATACAAAGGCTGCTTCGGCGAAGCTTTTCACGGATAACGGTTTTGAAATTGTTCTTCAGAGAAATTTTGAAAAGGCATATTCGGACGAATCGCATACCTGTGCATATACAATAGCACAGAAAACGGTGAACTACGGAGGAAAGGACAGACCTCTGATAGCAGTTGCAATCCGTGGAACAAGCGGTGCGGAATGGTATTCAAATTTTGATTATTCGGACAGCAGGACAGACGACACAGTATACGCGGACAATTTCCTCTTTGCCGCCCAGTCCATATCGGTAGATCTTGTATCTACCCTGATAGCAAACCCCGATGCGCTTATTCTTGTATGCGGACACAGCCGTGGCGCAGCAGCAGCAAATCTTCTCGGAATGCTTTTAAATGAATCAAAGGGTAAGGAAAACGTATTCTGCTACACCTTTGCCACACCGAATACATACCGCGGAGCTGAAGAAAAGACAGACTGTGACAACATATTCAACTATATCAATCCCGGTGATGTCGTTCCATATCTGCCACTGGCAGGACTCGGCTACAGGCGTATCGGTACGGACATCATGCTTCCGGGGAATCCTGAGGATTCGGAGCGTATAAGCGCCTCCATGGATATACTCTGCCAGATAGCACCGACAATATCGCAGTATTATGGCGAAAGACATTCACTTGTCGGGGCGGGCTTATCCGATGACGGAATGACGGCCTATGAGGTAATGCTTGCCTTTGCTTCACAGCTGACCGGCATGACGACAGCACAGAACAACAATATGACAATGAACGATATAATGGCAATAATGCAGGAAAATCCCGGCTCGGCCGAAAGCGATTTTGTTCCGGTTTTTGAGGTATTAAAGCGGATTTCCTTTACTGATGGCGGAGATGGAATGACCATTCTTGCACAGCATATGCCAAACACCTATAAAAAGCTGATAGAAATTGCCTGACAGGGCAATAAAAAATGCACCTCATTGAGGTGCATTTTTTATATTAATAACTTTAAAGTTCAATTATTTGATAGCCTTAACGAGCTTTTCAAGTGCCTTAAGTGCCTCATCGGGAAGCTTATCATAGCCTTCCTTCTTCTCTGCGAAGCCCTTAACTGCATCAACTCTCTGCTGAAGAGCTGACTTGAGCTGCTTCTTGTAATCAGCATCGTTTAAGTCGGGAGTGAAGTCGCCGGTCTTGCCGCTCCAGTCGTTCATGATTTCGATATCCTTGAAAGGTCCCCACTGCTCGAACTTAGCCTTTCCTTCAACGATTGTCTCGAGAATACCGAGTGTATCTTCCTTCTGGCACGTATGTCCCATGAAGTCGCCTGTGTTAACGATGTAGCAAGCTACGTTCTTCTCATCAACAAGCTTGTAGAACTTCTCGTAGTCGTTTGCAAGAGGATATGTTCTGAAAGGATTTGCATAAGGAACGATACGGATTGCGTTCATATCTGTTCCGGCCTTAACACGCTCTGCTGAAGATGTCTTTGTTGCAAGTGTAGCACCCATAACTGCTGCAAGAGCCGATCCCTTAAGCTTAACAACAGGAGGGAATGTAGGATCCTTCATGATCCAGAAAATAGCATTAACGGGGCTGTCAATCTTGTCTACACGGTTAGGAGACCAGAGCTTG
>JAZQNG010000015.1:0-19894 GCA_045627205.1 Lachnospiraceae bacterium | reverse complement strand
CGCTACATCATTATCACTCAATAGCGAAAGCGGCCGCACATATTTGAATCTGTGTCAACTGTTTTTTTGAAAAAATAAAAAGACCCCAGTATTATTTCTAATACTGAGATCCTATTTCGTCATCTTAACTTAATGCCATTGATCATCTGACCGGAATTTTTTTTATGCATCAACGCTTATTATTTGTTGTTCTTCTCTTGTTACGTCTTCTTGCGAGAGCCTGATCCTCATCATCAAAAACCTCAACAAGCTTCTTTGAAACAATGGAATCCTTGTTCAGGAAACGTACATCATTTCCAAAACGTACCTCCATCAGCTTGACATCTGAATTGTCGTAAACCTCGCCTTCACCATAAATCTTGTGAATGATTATGTCATGCTCCTGAAGCCTGTCAACAGCTGCACGAAGACTCTTTTTATCATCATTTTCCTGATTAATGAGTCCGAGAAGGTCGTCATCATCCTCGTAGTTTGTCTGATAAACCTCCTGACGCATTTCACGTACATATGCCCCATCATTCGGTGCGCGTCTTATTTCAGGACGTCTCTTTCCCTGAACATTTCCCGAGCCGTCCTCCTGCTCTTTTCTCATTCTGTCGAGCTTACGCGAGGTATGGGACTTCTTCTTTTTGTTGTTCTGCTTAAGGAAGCTCTTGACCAGAACAAATATAATAAATAAAGCAAATACTATAAGAACAGCAAAAATGATAACCAATACCTTTGATTTGGAATTTCCTTCCTTATTGTCAACATCGGCATCCGTCTGTGTCAGCAAAGGCTGTGTAGGAACCGCATCAACAATTTCCGCATCCGGAACAGGTGTAGCCGTTGCCGTAGGAACCGGTGAAGGTGTAGGTGTAGGAGAAGGCGTAATGGGCTTATCCGTATCACGGGCAACATAGGAGCTTGTCATAAAGCCCTCGTAGGTTTTCCCGCCCTTTGTAAATCTGACCTTGTACCATACGTTTCCGTCGTCTGCTACTGCATCATCTACAATAATAACCTCTGTCTGACCTGCAAGCTGTATCTTATTTCCGGCATCGTCCTGAAGCTGGTCAAATTTCGTGCCTGCCCCCGTACGGACATTTACATAGTTTCCTGTTACAATTCCTGGATAATGTGTCCAATCATCTCCGTCATCAAATTCCTCAGCATAAACCGAAGTCATGCCTGAAACCGAAACCACTGCAACAGCTGCCAAAACCATCAGTATATATTTAAAAATTGCCTTAAATCTCTCTGTCATTTCAAACCTCGCTTAATTTATCACTCAAGGTATTTTCAATTGCCCCGGGCAAAAGCTTAACCTCTCATCTTATAATTCCACACACATAGAATATTATAAACACAGATATACGATAAGTCAATCACAAATCATTCATGGAAATATACATAATGCCATCCTGCTTCATCCTTTTCTCAGCCAATACTGAAAAACTCCTGTCCGAGAACATCCAGATTTCCGTACAGTCAAGTCCGGCACTTTCCAGCAATGCAAGAAAGGCTTCCACCTGCTCGACATCAACATCCCGCCCCTCGCAGGAACACATTGCCGCAAGCGTATTCCTGCAGTTTTCATCCTTTGCAACAATGTCCACAATCCCAGATTTACCGATCCATACACGATAGTCCGTATATTGAGCCTTCAGTGCCTTCTTCCGTCCCATTATCTGAAGGAATTCCCTTGCTACCTCTGCATAGGCCTCACGGATAAAGCCGGTGAGCTGTCCTGATATCACCTCATCAAAAAGCTTTCGCCCGTTGTCCTCTTCAACAGCCTCCATATTCGGAAAAACAAAAGCATAATAAAATCTCAGGAAGGAATCCTTTATACGGTAAAGTCCCTTTTGTGTATTCTCATATCTTATAACATTGGCACAGTTTACCTTTTCAACAATATCCATCTGAATAAGGTTTTTCAGATACACACTGATTTTAGCCCTTGAAAACCCGGTATCCGTATATATTTCGCCCAATTTATAATGTCCGCCCGCAAGCGAAAGTAAAATCGAATTATAAGCCGAAAGCTCCCTTAATTCAAGCTTAAGAAGGTGCTCTGCTTCATTTTCCAGAGCCGACCCTTTTGTCAGCAGCAGTGAAATAAGATTTTCCCTGATGCGCCTGTTCTCCTGCCACTGCTTCAGATATCCCGGCACGCCTCCAAGACAGGCCTTTACCGCTATACATTCTTCAACCGACATTTTGGGGAACCATTCAACAATTTCACGGAATTTCAGCTCCTTCAGCTTAATTATCCCTGTCAGTGCCTTTGCAAGTCTTCCGGCTTCATCGACCATACTGTTTTCTACCCAGTTTATCGAGGAAGAAATCAGAATAATCATCACCTTTTCTTCTGAATCCAGACGGTCAAGCAACATACTGATAAGCTCATCATCAAAAATGCTTCCAAAGGAGTCCAGAATGAGAACCTTCTTTGAACCCCGATCCCCTTTTAAAGTCTGTCCGAGAACACTTAAAAGCTTTGCCTTCAGCATCTCCTTTGTGGTATCCGGTGTGCAGAAATAGTAATATTCCTTTCCCCTGCAGAATTCCAGAGCGAGAGCAGTCTTTCCAATCCCCTCCCGCCCATAGAGCATCAGGAGATTGCTATGTTCACCAAGATATGCAGTTTCAAGCTGTTTTTTCTCTTCCTTACGTCCAATAAACATATTCCAATCCCCATGCTCTAAAAAGTGCTAAACCTCAGACAATTCCCATCACATTTTGTCAGGAGCCTCAATTGCAAGCAGTCCGATATTTGTTTCCAGACATTTTAATGTCAGTGCAATCAGTGCAATCCAGTGCTTCTTCCTGTCCTCATTTTCCTCGGCAATAATCTTGTTTTCATGATAAAACGAATTGAACAGATTGCTCAGTTCAAAAACATATGAGCAGATTTTATGAGGTGCAAGCTCATCCGCAGCCTGCGAAACGCTGTCTGCAAAGGATGAAAGTGCAAGCTTCAGATTTATCTCCGAAGCATTGGCTTCAAATGCGCCGCCTATACAGAGCTCTCCCTCATCAACAGCTTTCCTGACTGCCTCAACATCCATACCGTTCTGATTTGCATACTTTTCAAGAATTGACTTGATTCGTACCATGGTATAAAGGATGTAGGGACCTGTATTTCCCTCAAAGGAGGTAAATTTGTCCACATCAAATATATAATCCTTTGTTGCGGCATTTGAAAGATCGCCATATTTAAGTGCGGAAAGTCCGACCATTTTTGATATGGAAGCACGTTCCTCATCACTAAGCTCGCGGTCTGCCATCTTTTCCGAAACCTTATCCGCAATATCACGGATAAGATACTCAAGACGCATAACACCGCCATCCCTGGTCTTAAAGGGCGTTCCGTCAGAACCGTTCATTGTTCCGTTTCCGATATGCCAAAGCCTTGTTTCAGGTCTGATGATACCGGCCCTGCGTGCAGTCCTGAATACCTGTTCAAAATGCAGGCTCTGACGCTTATCAACTACATAAACTATAAAATCGGGATGATAATCCCTCTCACGCAGAATAAGTGTTGCAAGGTCCGTAGATGCGTAAATGGCAGCACCGTCCGACTTTACAAGAATGCAGGGAGGCATCTCCTTGTTATCCGTTTCCTCTTTTACATCAACAACAATCGCGCCCTCGCTTACATGCGCAATCCCACGGTTCTTCAGATCCTCAACCATTGGATTGATAAGCGCATCTGCATCACTTTCACCGTTCCAAAGCTCAAAATGGACATTGAGATTGTCATAATTCTTCTTTAAATCCGCACTCGAAACTGCGAGAATATGCTGCCATAAAGCACGGTATCCGCGACGTCCTGCCTGGAGCTCTGCAGTTGCCTGACGTGCAGCCTCCTTATACTCGGGATGCTCCTTTGAATAGGCACTGGCATAGGGATAAATCTCCTCAAGGTCGCTGATGGTAAAGGGAGCCTCTGTAGGGTACTCACCCTCATAGCTCTCATCAAAATAAACAAGGTCAGGATAACGTACCTTACATTCCGTAATTACAAGACCCATGGGAAGTCCCCAGTCGCCAAGATGTACGTCTCCGATAGCCCTGTAGCCGTCAAAGGCAAGCATTCTCTTAACGCTTTCACCGATTATGGCCGGACGAAGATGTCCGACATGAAGAGGCTTTGCCACATTTGCTCCGCCATAATCGACAATAAGCGTCTTTCCTGTATTTTTAGGCTCATATCCAAGCTTCTCGAGGGTATTCATCTGTCCAAGATAACTGTCCAGAACCTTATCATTTACCACTATGTTGATGAAGCCGGGCATAACGGCCTCTACGCTCTTGAAAAAGCCATCATTCTCAAGCCTTTCAAGCACTTCCTTTGAAATATTTATAGGGGCCTTTTTGTAAGCCTTTGCACCTGCCATGGCTCCATTACACTGGAACTGACAAAGGTCGGGACGATTTGAGACACAGCATTTGCCATATTTGGGATCGTAACCGGCAGCTTCAAAGGCCGCACCGAATTTAGCCGACATTATTTCTAAAAAACTTTTCATAAAACCAATCTGCTCCATATGGAGCATCCTTTCTGAAGCATTAATTCTTTATATAAAATCTGATTTCCAACCATTTCCAAGGTCATTTTCGCAACACTGCTCTGCAAAAACCTGTCGCCACGCCTTACAAACAGCCTTTCCTACGTGGTAATTCCGAGAAGCATAACCGCAAATCTGAAATAAATCAGAAGTGACAGGGCATCCACAATAGTTGTAATAAACGGACTCGCCATAACAGCAGGGTCAAAACCAAGCTTCTTCGCAAGAATAGGCAATGAGCAGCCCACCAGCTTCGCAACCAGCACGGTTACAACAAGAGTCAGGCATACTACAGCAGCCACGAGCCAGTCTACCCTGTCTATCAGTAAAAGTTTACAGAAGTTTGTAACAGCAAGGGTTGCTCCTACCAGCAAAGCAACTCTGGCTTCCTTCCAGACTGTTTTGGGAAGGTCGCCGAATTTCAATTCATCCAGTGACAGGGCACGGATGATTGATACAGAGGCCTGACTGCCTGCGTTTCCGCCGGTATCCATCAGCATCGGTATAAAGGAAGTAAGCACTACATAAGCCTGCAGCGCATCTTCAAAATGTGTGATAATCATTCCCGTAAAGGTTGCGGAAATCATCAGCAGAAGCAGCCATGGGATACGCTTCTTCCAGGTCTGGAAAACACCGGTCTTTACATATGGCGTGTCTGTAGGACTGATAGCGGCCATCTTTTCGATATCCTCCGTAGCCTCCTGCTGCATGATATCGACAACGTCATCGACGGTAATGATACCAACGAGTCTGTCCTCACTATCTACAACAGGCATAACGGAGAAGTCGTATTTCTGGAAATCGTGTGCAACATCCTCCTGGTCGGTAAGAGTATTGATTGAAATGACATTTTCCGTCATTATATCAATAACCTGTGTATCAGGATCTGCCAAAAGCAGTGAACGCAGCGTAACCGTTCCCAAAAGCTTTCTGTTCTGGTCAAGAACATAGCAGGTATTGATGGTCTCCTTGTCAATACCATCCTTCCTGATTTTATCAATCGCCTCCGAAACCTTCAGATGAAGCTTCAGGGCCTCATACTCGGTGGTCATCAGACTGCCCGCAGAGCTGTCCGGATACTGGAGCAGCTGATTGATGGTACGTCTTGTTTCAGAGCTTGTCTTTGCCAGCAGCCGCGTAACAACATTCGCCGGCATTTCATCGAAAAGGTCGGCAGCATCGTCCACATACATGTTTTCAATGATGTTGGCTGCTTCGCCTTCCGTAAACATCAGAATCATATGCTGCTGCAGGTCGATAGGAAGATATGCAAACACATCGGCTGCAATATCCTTTGGCAGAACCCTGAAAAACGGAATCAGTTCATTTTCAGGCAGTTCTTCAAGAAGCGAAGCCACATCGGCCTCATTCATTTCCGGCGCAAGCATCCTGAATTCCTTGTAGGACTTTTTCTCGATATAGTCCCTCATAATGTCTATAGGTTCCGGCTCACAATTCTCGTCCTCTTCTTCATCATTGGCCTTGTTTTCAAGCTCGGCAATGTCCTGAGAGGTACTTTCCTCAAGGAGCTTTACCCTTTCAAGCTCCTCCTTTTCAATTTCTGAAAGCACAGCATCAGAAGAAGTAACTTCAATCTTCTCCTGAACTACTTCCAGCTCTTCTTTCTCTGACATAAAAGAAATCCTCCTTATTCAGTTTTACGGCACATCGTCGGGGAGGTGCGTCATTCAGTTTTGAATTGTCACTTCGTCTGCAACTGTCCGAATTATCTGTACACATAAAACCACCACCTTTCATGTCAAAGTCTCGCGTGTCCGAAAACACTCTAACTTATTAATAATACACTCTTTTTTTTCAATATTCAACCAAAATATAAGTATAGTGATAAAACGTTTTTTCAGTAAATATTGCTCATTAATTCATCTGCGGATCAAAATCCTCCAGGGCAAATACCTGCTTTTTTCCATCCGGATAAATTAATACTACATTCGCAGGTCTGTTCTTAAGCCCAAGCTCATATTCCGCAAACCCATACGAGTCCCTGAGCTGCTCCAAAGCATCTCCGACTATCTGCTCCCTGTGCAAATCCGAAAGGCGTTCAAAACCGGGGTCTGCGTATATTTCCGCAACATCGTCAAGGTCCTCAACCCAGCTTAAATCCGCTGTTTTTTCAAGTATGGCTATTTCTTCTTCAGCCTTTTTTTCTCCGGCCTTTCTCCCCTGAAGCGCACCAAGTATGGTAAATAAAGCAATAAATACAATACCTGTAGCCACACTCAGCACAATAATCATTATAAATGATTTATCTCTCTTATCCGCCTGTTCGCCATTTTTCTGAATCGGCACCACATTTTCTGCCATATTTTCTTCTGCTATATTTTCTTCTGCATTTTTATCAACATTATTTACTGCGTTGTCTGCGGTCTGTTCTTCGCCCGGCTGCAGCTTTTCCAATACAATACATCCAACTGTTGAAGGATGGTCGATAACAAGAGTCTCTTTACCTGCAACCCTTTTAATAATCATTCCCGCTATCACAACATCAGCACCGCCGCCAAGAACTCCAACGCCTGCCAGCCAGAGCATTACCGCACTACCCATACACATTGCAGCAATATACTGTCCTATTCCCAGAACAACTGTCGGCATAATTCCGCCAAGCACATAACTGCCCTTCTTCATAGGTGTCTCACAATAACAATATGGTGTCAGCATTTTCAAAATAACGCCAAACTGGATATTTTTAAAGCGTTTACCGGTTAATATGCCCCAGAAAAAGCCATGAATCAGCTCATGAACAACAATTTCTGCAAGCATAACTGCTACAAATATGATATAACGACTTTGTGTAAGTGCAAAACTACCATTAACTAACTTATATACTCCAAACATCAGAATAATTGCCGGAAGCATAACAGCGCAGGCAAGTATATTGGCTTTAACAACCTCCAGCGTTAAATTTTCAGCTCTATAGCCTTTTTCCTTATACTCATCTATAATGTTCCTGCTCTTTTCAACCCGTTCTGCCACCTTATTACTCTGTTCCTTCATATAATTCTTCTCCCCGCATAATTATTATCTGCATAAATATTTTGTTTGATAATCATCCGATTGTCAACAGGAATTACTAATAATATCACGAACATCAAAAACGACAATCTAACGGGTAACGACATAAACCGCAAACTTGACATTCCAAACGCAATACCTTATAATGCACTCATTATATCAATAAAGGAGTGTGATCCGTTTTGGAACCTGGCGCCGCGACGCGTTTAGTCATTTTAATTGTTTTATTACTTTTATCAGCCTTTTTCTCATCTGCAGAAACAGCCTTTACCTGCTTAAATAAGCTTCGTATTAAATCAATGGCTGATGAAGGCTCTAAGAAAGCTGCTTTAGTATATTCCATACTTGAAAAGCAGGCTAAATTTCTCAGTACCATTCTCATCGGCAACAATATAGCAAATATTGTTGCATCCTCACTTACAACCACACTGACCATGGATCTGTTCGGTGATAAATTCATCGGAATCGCAACAGGTGTCCTGACCCTGCTTGTTTTAATCTTCGGCGAAATAACGCCCAAAACCATGGCAACAATAAATGCTGAAAAAATGGCCTTTTTATATGCGCCCTTTATCAACCTTCTAATGCTTCTTTTTACTCCTCTCACCTTCATCGTCGGTAAAATGGCAGGTTTTGTCATGTGGTGTCTGCGTATCGACCCCAACAAAGCTCACACGCAGATGACAGAAAACGAGCTTCTGACAATAGTAGATGCAAGTGTAGAGGACGGAGTCATTGAATCCGGCGAGCAGGAAATGATAACAAATGTTGTGGATTTCGGAGATACTCTGGCAAAGGACGTCATGGTTCCGGCCATAAACATGGTCTGCGTACCGGATGATATATCCTACGATGAGCTGATTGACGTATTCAGACGCGACCAGTATTCAAGAATGCCTGTCTATCATGATACAAAGGATAATATCATCGGCATCATCTGGGCAAAGGATTTACTGGTAAAATGTGAATCTAAAGAGACCTTTGAGATAAAAAAATACATGCGTGAGCCTTATTTCACATATGAATTCAAAAAGACCTCAGAGCTGATGAGCGAGCTTAAGGCAAAATATAAATCACTGGCAATCGTCTTGGATGAATATGGCGCTACTGCAGGTCTGATAACAATCGAGGACCTGATTGAGGAAATCGTCGGTGAAATCCGTGATGAAACCGATACAGATGAGGTCGACAGCGTAAGAATACTTTCCGAAGCAGAATTTGAGGCTGCAGGCACCGCATCTCTTGATGATATTAATAAAGCCTGCGAGCTCGATCTAAAATCCGATGATTACGATTCTATTGCCGGACATATCATAAACCTTCTGAACCACCTGCCCATAACAGGTGAAAATGTGGTTTCGGATAATGTAAAATACACTGTTCTTGCTACCGGCAGAAACCGTGTAACCAAGGTAAAAATAACAAAGCTTCCTCCTGAAAACGAGGCAGAAAATCAGACCGATTCTGGAAAAGCTTAATGCAGCCGTTTAAAATACCGTATAAAGAAGGCCGTATGAAAAACTATTTCATGCGGCCTTCCTTTTTTTATTACTCTCTGTTATATTTGTTCTGCCTTTTATATTTTTTACTTACCCTCTGTTATATTTGTTCTTCTTTTTATGTTTTTTTCTGTACTCCTGCTCTTCCGCCACCTCGTCCTCTTCATCCTCGCGCTTGCGGTTTACAAAGTAGATAAAATTATCTATCGCATTCAGGATATCGACAAATTCAGATCTTGGAGCCTCCTCTATATACCGGGTAAGGATTTCATTTTCCCTCTCACCCTTATAGCGACCGTAGAAAATATCAAAAAGGTTGTGCCCGCGCATATATATCTTGAAGGTTTCCATATTGCGCTTCAAATCCTCCTTGGATTTAATCTGCAGTCCCGTAATCTCACGCATACGGCGTGCACACGGAAGCTTATAAAGATATGACTTATACTTTGAAAGAAGAATATTATAAAAATCCTCTGTACTCTTAACAACGCCGATTTTAGCCATTATCTCCGGATTCAGGAAATAATTCTCAAAGGAGTAATATTTCAGTACGAGGACATTCTTCGGCGTAATTCTCGGAAGATTTCCCACATCCTCACGCGAACGGTCGCTATAGTAGGAGCACAGCTGCTTAACAAGACTTTCAGGCTTCTTTCCGTCCGAATCGCGTATCATCAGGAACTGATCCTTAAGGTAAAGCTGGTTAATATACTTCAGATTTGCATATGTCTTAATATTTGTACAGCTGTTCGTCGTAATGATTGAAATACGCTGAAGCGTTCCGTCATCATTATATACCTCTGAATAGTACTTCTTAAGAAGCATGGGCAGCCTGTTGCAGTCCTGCTTTCCTTCTACAATGAATACGAAGTTCACATTCATCATATCGCCTGCAGAATAGCCAAGGTCGTCCAGTATTTTATTAATATCCTTATTCGGTGATATTGTTGTATGGTAGTCATCATCAAGCACAACCTGATTTATCTGCTTCGAGTTGAAGTTGAAAATCATATTCGGTGAATGAGTTGAGAAAATGACCTGATTCTTTTTCGAAAGTCTGTAAAGAATTTCACTGGCAACCTTCTGAAGCTGAGGATGAAGGTATATTTCCGGGTCCTCAATCATGATAATGCTTGAAATATTGCTGTTTTCATCAGCATAAGCCTCTAAAAGTGAAAGAATATATATACTCTTTGCACCGGCACTCATCGTATTAACCGAATCCGCGCCATAGTGTGTCCTGTCCGTCACAACAGTATCAAGCTTGAAAAGCTCCTTTGAATTCAGATTCAGAATAAACTCAATATCCTGAACCCGGCCGCTGTTCCGCATGTAATAGGTGTTGAGCCGTGATACAAACTCATCCATATTCAGCTGCATAAGCTTGTATTCAAGCAGCTTCACGCTTTCAACGACATTCAGGTCCTCCGGTGTTTTCTTTAAAATATTCGTAATGCAGTTAAAGCAGTTGTTGCACTGCCTTGAGGGATCGAGGTAGCAGGTGTTTTCCCTTATTTCCTTGAGGGATTCCTTGGTCTGCGCCATAAAAATATCATCCTGTATTCCCTTCACATCCCTGTTTACATCAATAAAATGAACTCTCGGAAGCGCCTTCGGTATATTTTCATTATTCTTATTTAAGCCATCAGAATAGCGTATTGTCAGGTCCGGCTCAACAACATATGAAAAAGACAGTGTTCCGCCATAGTCATCCCCCTCCTCCTTAAAGGAATCAAGGTATTCACTTTCGGAAAGCTTTGCATCGAGTGCCTCAAGCTCATCCTCATCCTCCGGAAGTCTGACAGCCTCCGGTCTTTCTCCGCGCACGAAGGTAGGAAGCAGCTCGCAGAATTCCTTATACCACATATCAAAGCTCTTATACCGGCTGATTTTTCCCTTTCTGTGGAAGCGCTGGATATCGTCATTTGAAAGCTCAAGATTTACCGCAATCTCAATCCGCTTCTCCGGGTCGTTGAAATCCGTCTTATGAATCTCATACTGTCCGGCAACCGCTCTTATTGCATGAATAATTGTAGTTTTACCCGTACTGTTTTTACCGACAATAATAAAGGCACTGTCAATCGAATCAATATTCAGTTCTTTTATCGTCTTGAAGTTTTTAATTAACAGTGAGCTGATTTTCACAACATAACCTCCATTTTAATCCTGATGCCGCGAGTTTTAAAACTATCTCTGTGTAATTATGGCATCATCGTCACAGTGCTGCCTGATAAAGAAATCTATACTGTCTGACGAGCCTGAATTCAGGTTGTAGGGAATATTTATCTCCAAGCCCCTTTTACACCCTGAAAAGATTCCGCAGAATTCCGTATCATCCTCATCTGCAACCCATGCATCAACCGTAAAATCTATTTTTTCATTCGGAACATAAACATATTCCAGGGAAGAACAGTCGTAAAATGCAGCCATTCCTACGGATTTCAGCTTTATGTTCAGTGTAATCTTTTTAATGGCCGTATTGCCGCAGAAGGCAAAGGGGGCAATATACCTGGCCGACGAATAAAGCTTTACCGTTCCCTTTATTGCAGGTGCTGAAATAATCGTCTTTTTGTTGTACGAGCAGAGCATACCCTTGACGATTCTAAAATGTGAATTTCCCTCTTCAACCGCCAGCCCCGTCAGCTTCGGACAGTACATAAAGGGATTCTGGTCAATCATTTCAACCGATTTGGGAATTGTCAGGGCTTTAAGCTTCTTACAGTTGTAAAATGAAAATGCCTCTATCGCCTGAAGGCCTTCCGGCAGAACAACTGATGTCAGATTTACACAGTCCATAAAAACGCCCTCTCCTATCGAGGTGACGCTTTCCGGAATAATGACCGTCTTCAGGGCCTCGTTGCCCTCAAAGCAATATGCCGGAATCGTAGTCAGACCATCCTGAAGAACAAGATTTCCCGAGGCAGCGTCCCCATTTAAAAGACTGCCGTCCTCTACACTATAAAGACATCCATCGACAAATCTGAGATAGGGGTTGTCGCCTGAAAAAGAAAGCTTCAGCTTTTTGTTGCATTTTTTGAACGCTCCGGCTCCGATGCTCTCCACACATCTTCCAAGAACTGCCTTTTTCAAAGCTTTACATCCGTAAAACGCTGATGCACCTATAGTCCTGCAGGACTCCGGAAGCACCACCTTTTTAAGTGCAGTATTTACAAAGGCTGCCTCCCCAATTGATGTAACAGCTGCTCCTGAATCCAGCTTCATTTCAGCAAGAAGCTCACAGCCGTAAAATGCTCCGTCTCCGATTTTAAGCTTTTCACAGGCAGGAACAATCAGCTCTGTCAGCTTTGCGGCATAAGCAAAGGCGCCCGCACCGATTTCCGTCATTTTGCTGTTCAGTGTCACACTCAGGACCTTTGTTTCATCAAAGGCATAGGGAGCTATCTCTGTAATGATATAGCTTTTTCCCTCACAGTTGACCGTTTCCGGAAACACAACCTTTTTAACGCTTTTTCCCACAAAACATTCAGCTGACAGACGTCCCTTTTTCTTTCCCTTGGGCTCCTTTAAAATCCTGTATTCAATTCCTTCAAAACTGATTCTGTCCTCTGAAAGCTTCTTTGCTTCAGCTTCTGCAATAGTATCCTGGTTTTCAGCTGCAGTTTCTGCAGCTTCTGAAGTATCTGCAGCTCCGTCAGCGTCTTTAGTCTCTGTAGTATCTACAGACTCCCCGTTATCTTTAGTCTCAGCAATATCCGCAGACTCAGAAATATCTTCAGGTTCTGCAGTATCCGCAGACTCCGCAATATCTTCAGGTTCTGCAGTATCCGCAGACTCTGCAATATCTTCAGGTTCTGCAGTATCCACAGACTCCGTTACATCCTGGACCACATCCACAGTCTCTATACTTTTTGTGCTTTTCTTCGCATAAGCAATGCCTTGGGCACCCATTATTTCGGCTAAAAGAATGAATACCATAAACAATGCTGACAATTTAACTATTTTTTTCATCTGATTCATAGTCCTTCCCGTCAGGTGAACAATATATATACTTTATTGACAGGCAATCATTACAGGAATGATAAAACCTCATCAAGGGGCTTACGTTCCTTCAATAAGCCGTCTGACGTACCTCTTCCAAGTGCAAGAACAGACACAATCTGCTCTGTCTTCGGAATTCCAAAGGTCTGTCTGATGGCTGCGGCATCACGGATACCCATGATAAGTGTATCGTATCCGTATTCCTTCGCTGCAAGAATAAAATATGCATTGGCAAGACCAAGGTCATAAGCACCCCACTTATTGCTCAGCTCGTTTTCAGCAGTACCTGCGGTAAAGCCTGAGGTATCCTTTACAAAGGTTGTAACAACAAGTGCCGCACCCTTTGAGCTCTCCTGATTAAAGGCAGGAAGTGCTGCTGCAAGCTTCTCGATGCTTTCGGGTGTATTGGCAACATAATAACGCGCTGTCTGTGAATTCTTCCATGACGGAGCCAGCTGTGCGGCTTCAACAATTTTTCTTACATCATCCTTAAAAACAACAGAACCGTCATAGCTTCTTACAGATCTTCTGACCTTAATCAATTCAGTAAACTCCATAGTATAAATCCTCCTTAAAAAGTACTAAAATTGTACTATGTATCAGTATATCACACTTTATTAAAAACGGACAGTTTTTTTTAAAAACTGCCCGAAACGAATCCAAAATCTGTATCTTTCCCTGTTATATACCGGTATTTATCCCTTATCCCTTATCCTTTATCTTTTACCTGTATTTTTCCTTTATCCGTTATTTCTTCCGTCACCTGTTCTTTTTTTCATAAGCTTCCCCACGAAATCAACCGCCGGTCCCAGAGCCGGAACCATAAGGATTGTTACCAGACCTACACCGCCGCCGGTCAGAAAACCTATAAGTGCTGCTATGGCATCATAAACAATTCTTGAAAGCCTGAAGGGAATCTTTTTACCCCTGTCCGCAAAAAGCCTTTTATGAAGCAGGAAGGAGGTTGCATCATAGGGCGCCGTTCCAAGGCCACAGTTCATATATACAGCCGCAGCAATAATGAATACTATCAGTGCCGGCACCATTACCGCAAGACGCGGTCCTATCTCCGTCAGCTTCTGCACATCAAATATTTTTTCAACAAGCCATGTCGTCAGGTCTGCCGCATACCCGACAAGAATCATATTCCCGAAGCTTCCGAGTCCAAGCAGGGACCTGTCTATGAAAAAAACAATGATAAAAACAATGATATTAATACTCATCTGGTAGACCCCAAAGGGAATTCCGATCAGCCCTGCAATTCCGTAGTTCATCGTCGAGCAGGGGTCCGGTCCGAAGGAGGTCATCTGAAGAAGCGCCACACATATCCCCATAAAAATCACTGCTATCAGCATCTTTGGAACGTTTTTAAGTTTTTCGCCTGAAAACCGGTCTTTAATATCCATATTCTCCCTGCTCCGTCACATCAAATATCTTAAGCCTTATAAAATCGTCCGGCAGTCAGGTTCATCAAAGCCTACCCGCCCGCATGTTATCAAAGGCAGTGTTATCCTTCAATCTTATATACTCATTTTCAGGTATTGTCAAGACGTTTTCAATGTGTAAGTCACCCGTAAATCAAGCTGCCAAAACATCCTTTTCCCCCTTGAAAAACAAAATCAATTGTGCTACCTTAAAGAATAACAAAACTAAAGGAGAAGGCGCTTATCCGCTAAAAATGACATGAAGCTTCTTGAAGACAGAATCAGAAAAGACGGAACAGTTAAGGAAGGCAATGTATTAAAGGTTGACAGCTTCCTTAATCATCAGATTGACATTGAACTTTTAAATGAAATGGGAAAGGAATTCAAACGCAGATTTTCCGACTGTAGGGTGACAAAGATACTGACAATAGAGGCCTCCGGCATCGCCATTGCCTCCATTGCTGCACAGTATTTCAATGTCCCCATCGTATTTGCAAAAAAAAGCCAGAGCATCAATCTTGACGGGGATTCCTATACTACGAAAATACAGTCCTATACACACAACAGAATCTATGATGTAATCGTTTCAAAAAAATACCTGTCTCCTGACGACCACATTCTCATTATCGACGATTTTCTGGCCAACGGCTGTGCCCTCCGCGGTTTAATCGATCTGGTCCGGAAATCCGGTGCAACCATTGAAGGCATCGGCATAGCAGTCGAAAAGGGCTTCCAGCCCGGCGGCGCAGAAATCCGTGCCATGGGCATTCATCTTGAATCGCTCGCCATCGTTGATTCAATGGACTGCGTCAACAAAACAATCTGCTTCAGGGAAAACAATTAAGACATAATCGGTCCCGGCAGTCCGCCTATAAGTGTCATCAGGCGGTCATACTGAACATACATCTTCTGAACCTCATTTTCAAGCAGGTAATAATGTCTGATATAGGGTATCAGAAGAATCAGCACTGCCCCTGTCAAAAGCAGGGTTCCTACTGTTCCCAGGGATAAAAACATATAAAGCGATATAAATTCAATCAAAGCAAACAGAACGGTCACAATAAGATGGATCAGCCTTTCATGCTGGAAGAAGGAAAGCTGTGTCAGATGCTCCTCCCGAAGCCTTTGAAGGTCTGTTTCCATCGTGCCGTCCTCAAGGGCATTAAGCACCGCATCCATATATTTTCTATACGAAAGAATTCTTTTTCTCATGGTAAACATCCCCCGTTACCGGTTCCTGTTACTTTTCCTTACCGTCATCAATTGTAAAGTAAAGGGTATACTGCTCATCCGTAATCTCATACAGCGGTATAAAGGTGAAATTCTTTCTCTGACCTCTTGTCCTGTAGGTACTCTGCTGCCACGGATAGGTTGTGTATGTATGTTCACGGCAAGGAACGAGGACATCCGAAAGCCTTCCGCCCTTAAGCTCCAGACCGTAATCCGTATCAATAACACCCGCCAGAGCAACAGGTCCCTCCATGACTGCTGCCATTTCAGGCGTATCCTCAATCACATCAAGATACGGTACCGTCCTCAGATATACACCTACCTCATCTCCATCATTCCAGCTGCGGCTTATTACAATATAGCCATCCTGTATCGTTGTCTCAACCTCAGAGTTGTTGATATAGATAAAGGGACAGTCCTCAGCCCACTTCGGAAGACGGAGGCGTATGGTATACTCACCCTCGATATTTGCAACAAACTTAAGGAACCATCTTGATTTCTGTCCCTTATCACTTGCATCAAACAGCGACATATCCGAATAGAACTTCATGTCTATTCCCTGGGTAAATTTAGCAATTTTACCGTTTGCCTTAAAGGTAACCGTAGAAGGAATATACTGGCTTACGGTAAGCTCCTTCTTATCCTCGTCAAGCAGATAGCATAACGATTTGTACAGCGTCTGTGCCTGAATCATTGTACCATGGCAGCACCAGAAATCGTGTGTCGGTGTACCCCATTTTTTCCTGCTGCCTTCACGCATCGGAAGGAAATAGGTCGGCATACCGGTATTCTTGTTCTGCTGCGCCAAAAAACCGTTATACAGATTTTTCTCGATATAATCCGCATAAATTTTATCACCCGTAAAACGGTTCAGGTATTCGGAAAGACGAACCATATTGTAAACGGTACAGAATTCCTGGTTCCTGTCTCCCATATAGGAGCCCAGTGAAAACGGAGGAATCCAGAATTCACCCGCATTCTGTCCGCCCGTACAGAAGGACTGGCGTTCAACACATGCACAGCGCCAGAACTTTTTTACTATATTCAGCCAGCGTTCCTCACCTGTAATATCATACATCTTTGCTGCGCCCTGAGCCCAGGGAATTGATGCATTGGCATGTGTATCCGTCAGCGCATCCTTGCCCTCAAGAAGCTTTTCAAACAGTTCACAATGGCTGTAGCGTTCTGCAAGGGTAAGATATTTTTTATCCTTTGTAAGCTCAAAAAGTGTTGCCCAGATTTCAAGCATTCCACCCTCTTCACCGCTATATATAGCCTTCGGACAGCGCTCAAGCATTTTGTCTGTCCATTCAACATACCAGTCGGAGGCATTGCTTAAAATCTGCAGTGCCTTCTCGTTATTCGCATACATATATGCATGCATAAGTCCCATCAGTGTTTTATGCATTGTATACTGCGGTGACCAGATGTAATTGTCCGTCTCAAGCATATCGAAATACTTTTGGGGAATTGAGCCGATCCACTGTCCGCCGTTAAACTGCTGGCAGCGTGCGAGCTCATCGATTACATGGTTCAGTCTGCCGTCAAGCTCGTCATCTCCGTCATTTATAAGCATTGATACTGCCGAAAGCCAATGGCCTAAAAAATGACCTCTCAGCTGACATGTAGGCGATTCCCACCCCCAGTGGAGATAGGTGCTGTTCGGATCCTCGACAACCTGACATTCGGGCAGAATTATTCCCGCCTCAAGATAAAAATTCTGCAAAAGAGCCGTGGTATCAAGACTCGCAAGATATTTTCTGTTCAGGTCCACTCTCTCTGTAAAAATACTTGGTAAAAGCTTTACATCCTTACGTTCAACCCCTCTGATCATAAACCCTCTTTCCGCGTATCAAACGCACTTTTTATCGTTTTGCCAATTCCTCAACTACATCCTCCCAGTCAACCCCGCATTCGACCATAAGGACAGTCATATGATAGAGTAAATCGGCCATTTCATACTTCAGCTCCTCCGCGTTGGGATTCTTCGCGGCAATTATCATCTCCGCAGCCTCTTCGCCGCATTTTTTAAGGATTTTATCCATACCCTTGTCAAAAAGATAATTAGTGTATGAACCCTCTCTGGGATTCGCCTTTCTGTCGGCAACAACCTTATACAGGTCTGACAGAACCGCAAACGCATTCTTCTCATCGTACTCATGCTTCAGCATTTCATTGAAAAAGCAGGAACGACTTCCCGTATGACAGGCCGCACCAATCTGATTTACCTTTGCAAGAAGCGTATCACGGTCACAGTCTGCCTTCAGCTCCTTTACATACTGAAAATGTCCGGAGGTTCCGCCCTTTATCCAAAGCTCCTGTCTTGAACGTGAAAAATACGTCATGATACCGGTCTCTATCGTTTTGTTAAAGGACTCCTCGTTCATATATGCAAGCATCAGGACCTCATCATTGCGGTAATCCTGCACAATACAGGGTACCAGTCCGGCGCTGTTCTTTTCAAGGTCTGCAAAGGACAGGCTGCTTTCGAATATATCGACATTTACCCCTGAAGTCTTTAGGTTTCTCTTTACCTTCATAATATCTTTTCCGGCGGGAACAGCCTCCCCGTCCGAATAAAGATTTTCCGAAGGAAGGGACTTTTCCGAATAAAAATTCGTAGCCACCCCACAGACATTTTCCATTGAAATCAGGGTCTCCATATCATTTCTGATAAGACTGTCACGGATAATCACCGGAATAGGCTGTTCAGCAATAATGCCCTTCAGCTTTTCGGAAACATCCACATGCTTAAATAAAAGCATACCGTAGTATTCCGCCTTTTTTAACTGCTCATCGTAAAAGAAGCCGGTCATCGCCTCAGCCTCAAGATTTACCTCAAGCACCATAGCTTCCCTTCCAAAGCGTTCACTGCCCTGCTTTAAAAGCTCGTTGTCACAGACATCGTCATAGCAGACAACAACCTGCTTTGCTCCTGTATAATACGCTTTTTTGATATCCTCAAAGCTCCTTACGCGGCAGCCGGCCATTACCGGAATGTCCACACGTCTTACAACCTCCTTAATCAGTGCAAGGACATTCTCACGTTCACTTTCATTTTCGGTATGGCTGTAGAGAAATAAAGCGTCTGCTCCGTTATTCTCATAGCTTCTTGCCTCGCGTATTACCTTTTCCGGCTGCTCATTTTCACAGTTAATGTACGAAATGATTTTTTTAAATCCTTCTGACATATCCCACTCATCCTGTTATCTTTATTTTTATAATTTATGTTCCACAATGCTATGTTCTTTTTTAAGCGTATCTTGAAAGAACATTGGCCAGATTGATTTTTCCCTCATATATGGCCTTTCCGGTAATGACTCCCTCTACTCCCGCTTCGGCTATCATATCTATGTCAACCTCAGAGCCGACTCCGCCGGAGGCTATAATGTCAAGTCCCGTCTCGTCGACAAGACGCTTGGTATATTCAAAGTTTGGTCCGGTCAGCATTCCGTCACGGGAAATATCCGTATATACCACGGTCTTCAGCCCATAGCCCTTTAATTTCAGGGCCAGGTCAACAATCTCCAGCTCACTTTCGGCTTCCCAGCCTGCAACGGCAGCACGTCCGTTCTTTCCGTCAAGTCCGGCAACAATGGCATCTGCTCCGAACTCCTCAATTGCTTCCCTGACAAATTCAGGCTCCCTGACAGCTCTTGTACCGATGATAACCCTTGCAACACCGGCATCAAGCTTATCCTTTATATTCTCAAGTGTCCTGATTCCGCCGCCTGTCTGGACAGGAAGCCCTGTCTCCCGTGCAATCGCTGATATCACCTCATTGTTTACTCCACAGCCCGCAAGCGCACCGTCAAGGTCAACGACATGAATATATTTTGCACCGGCTGAAAGGAAGCCCTTTGCCACCTCAACGGGATCGTCATTATATACGGTCATATCCGCAAACATTCCCTGACGCAGACGGACACATTTTCCTCCCCTTATATCAATTGCAGGATAAATTCTCATATTAAAATCACGCCTTTCCAACAGTCGTAAATTTTCATTTTTCCTCCTAATGCAACGAATGTAATGAGTTGCTCATGGAGTAGTTAAATAATGTTTCAAATTTAAAGTAAATTTGGAACATTAATTGGTGCGTTTTTAGCACCAATCTCTTAGTTTGAAAATTTATTTTCAAACTTATCCCCGGTTC
>JAZQNG010000014.1:0-5376 GCA_045627205.1 Lachnospiraceae bacterium | reverse complement strand
AACTACAGAGCCTGCGAATCCGAGACGACTTGGAAGTGATGAGGCTGCCGAGCTTTGGCGGCAATACCCTGATGTTTTGGCCGAGTCTGTTAAAAGTCCACGTGATGCAATAAAGAGGGCGTTGGAACAGTATGCTTCCGATAAATTTGATGCAATTGTAGCGACAGGTTCGCTTTATATGATGGGAGAAATCCGTGACGCCATACACGATTTTATTATGCCCTTCAATTATATATTTTCTAAAGAATAAGTGCCTTTACAGCCCCACTGTCGTAGGTAACGTGTTTTATATGTTCAACCTCAATCCTGTAAAGTGCATTTGCAGCTATATGTTCAGCAATCTGTTCAACGTCACGTATTCCGGAGACGCCTGAACATAAATCAACTATTGTATTAAGTCCGTCCTCTGTTATGTCGAGCTCATCCATTGTCATATTCATACGTTTCAGTATTTTAGGCAATGCAAATTTTGTAAAGATGACCTTCTTTTCTTCAGCAGTATAGTCAGGAATTTCGATAACTGCAAAACGCGACATGATGGGAGCGCTGATTTTTGTTTTATCATTTGCGGTAGCAATAGGATATACACCGTCAGTGGGAATCATACATTCCATATAGTTGTCGGTAAAGCCGAGGTTGTCAAGGAGTGTAAGCAGTACATCGGCAGGATTTCCGTTTCCCTTTCCCTCATTTGCTTTATCCAGCTCGTTAATGATGAACACGAGCTTTGATTCACCTGCTGAAGCAAAGGCCTCCATAATGATTCCGGGCTTTGCATTTGCGTATACACGCGAGCTGCCTGTCAGCTGCTCGGGATCGTTTATGGCACTCATGTCGAGTGTTGTCCAGTGGAGCTTCAGGATTCGCGCAACCGCATAAGCAACCTGTGACTTACCTGTACCTGCAGGTCCTACAATAAGCAGTCCGTAGGCGGGGAGCGTATGTGTCCTGTTTATCTGGATGATTGTTTCAATGACCCTCTGCTTTACCTTTTCCATACCATAAAGCTCTTCATCAAGTATCCTTCTGGCTTCTACCGGATCGATGGACGGAAAGTAGTTATTCTGCCACTGTATGCCGAGCATTATTGAAAGCGCACGCTGTGCATGGCGTCTTTCCTCGGGTGAGACCTCATTTGATTTTGCTACTGCGAGATTGCGGCGTGCCCATACCTGTATATTTCCGGGAAGAGTCTGGTCTGCACAGGAAAGGAAATCGGTTATGCTCTGGATGCTTGTGAGCTTCATTGCGTCGCCCTGTTCTTCGCTTTCTTCATCCTCGGGATTTTTTGGAATGGGAGGGTCGGAAAGAAGAAGCCGAGAAATCATATACTGCAGGAAGCCGTTCTGCCCTGAAAGCTTTGCCGAGCCGTTAAAAACCGTTTCGCGGATTTTGTAGATGCAATATCCCTCATCGGTTACTGCGCCGGAAAGCTTAACCTTTATATGGTTTTCACCGAGCCATTTGAGCAGTGAGGTAAAACGGGAATCTAATTTTAAAATATCTGCAGTTATTTTTTCGGAATCATTCTGGAATTCGAAGGCTGTACGCTTAATGGGATTGATAAACATTCCGTCGGTATGATGCTTAAAGCCTTTGGATGAATTATCAATTATCATTATGGGATGCTCCGCATCTGCTTCTGAATTATCAGAATCAAATACGGTATAGGTACAGACTGCCGGTGTATTTGCATCCGGCTTGTCCTTAAAGTCAAAAACAGGCATATATATACCATACCTTTCTGTAAATCTGGATTTGTTTTCCTTGTGTCTGCCGCTTCGGCATTGTTATTTTAAGGGATTTTATTTGAAAATGCAACTGGTTTGTTGGCTGATTACAAATACTTGTAAATAATGTAAGGTATTGGTATAATAAATAAGCTGTCTTTTAAGAAAATCTTTTCAGGAAAAATATGTTTTAAGAAATGAGGATAAATGGGTAAATCGTTATTTATTGCGGAAAAACCAAGTGTTGCACAGCAGTTTGCTGATGCCATAGCTCATAACTCGAAGCAGGATTTCAGTAAATCCGACGGCTATCTTGAATCAGGGGAATGCGTTGTGACCTGGTGTGTAGGTCATCTTGTAACGATGAGCTATCCTGAGGAATATGATGCCGCACTTAAAAAATGGAGTTTAAATACAATTCCTTTTATACCTGAAACCTTCAAATATGAAACTATTCCCGCAGTCAAAAAACAGTTTAATATAGTTAGCGGTCTCCTTAACCGTGAGGATGTCACACGTATATATGTATGTACCGACTCGGGAAGGGAAGGAGAATATATTTACCGTCTTGTGGATACCATGGCAAAGGTTCCTGATACCAAGGATAAGCGCCGTGTATGGATTGATTCCCAGACAGAAGAGGAGGTAATGCGTGGAATCCGTGAGGCAAAGCCTCTTTCAGAGTATGACAGCCTTTCGGATGCTGCCTATCTCCGCGCAAAAGAGGACTATCTGATGGGTATCAATTTTTCACGTGTCCTGACCTTAAAATACGGGTATGATGTACGTGGATTTTTAGGTGAGGAAAAGGGAGCGATTTCCGTTGGACGTGTTATGACCTGTGTCCTTGGAATGGTAGTGAGAAGGGAACGTGAAATAAGATCCTTTGTAAAAACTCCTTTTTACAGGGTTGTGATGGGCTGCAGGGTACCGGTTGGAGAGAACAGCATGGAGCTGTCCTGTGAATTTAAGGCTGTTGAGGGCTCAAAGTATTACAATACACCCTATATGTATAAGGAAAACGGTTTCCGCGAGCTTGATACGGCAAAGCAGCTTATTGCCGATGTAACGGAGCGTTCTGCCGGTGAGGTTCCCTATAGTATCATTTTCGGAAAGGGAAGCCAGAAAACCGTAATATCCGAACTGGATACGGCTGCAATAAAACAGCAGACAGATAATAATGTCAGTATAAGCGGCTATAGCACGGAGTGTAATCCTCAGCCCGAGGC
The DNA here is from genome assembly GCA_045627205.1 of Lachnospiraceae bacterium. Taxonomy (GTDB): domain Bacteria; phylum Bacillota; class Clostridia; order Lachnospirales; family Lachnospiraceae; genus RUG11977. The sequence continues at coordinate 2,417 of JAZQNG010000014.1, read as the reverse complement.
GACTGTCTGCTCAATTGAAAAAAAGAAGGAAAATAAGCTTCCTCCGATGCTTTTTAATCTTGCAGAGCTGCAGAGCGAATGCTCGAGGCTCTTTAAAATCAGTCCTGATGAAACCTTAAATGTGACTCAGGAGCTTTACGAGAAAAAGCTTGTAACATATCCGCGTACTGATGCCAGAGTGCTTTCAACGGCTGTTGCAAAGGAAATTGACAGGAATATAAAGGGACTTTGTAATTTTGCCATAATGAAGCCGTTTGCCGAGGAGGTTCTCGCTTCAGGTTCATATAAGGGTATTGCAAAAACAAAATATACAAATGATAAGCTGATAACAGACCATTATGCAATCATTCCTACAGGACAGGGCTTTTCTGCATTAGCCGGTCTGAAGCCCATTTCCGGAAAGGTGTATGAGCTTATCTGCAGGCGTTTTTTAAGTATTTTTTATCCGGCTGCGGTTTATCGTAAAATATCTTTAACAGTTGAGCTGCAGGGTGAAAAGTTCTTTGCGAATTTTAAGGCACTCGAAAGTGAAGGCTGGATGAAGGTCGGCGTAAAAACAAAAGCAAAGACTGAGGATTCAGCAAAGGAGAATTCCCAGGAAGAGGGAGAAAACAGCCCTGATAAATCTGAAGGCGAGGCTGAGGTTGAGGAGTTCGGAACAGATGTACTCGATGTGATAGGTACGCTTAAAAAGGGCTCTAAGCTGAAGGCTTCCGATTTCAGCATCAGGCTTGGTGAAACCGCACCACCCAAACGCTATACCTCCGGATCCATGATTCTTGCAATGGAAAATGCAGGGCAGCTTATTGAGGATGAGGAGCTCCGTGCCCAGATAAAGGGCAGCGGAATAGGTACAAGTGCAACAAGGGCTGAAATTTTGAATAAGCTGGTGAGAATTTCTTATCTGTCACTGAATAAGAAAACCCAGATTATCACTCCTACAATGAAGGGCGAGATAATTTATGAGGTGGTCAGCGCGACAATCAGAGGACTGCTGAATCCTGAGCTTACCGCAAGCTGGGAAAAGGGGCTTACGCAGGTCGCAGAGGGCAGTATCGGCGAAAAGGAGTATATGGATAAGCTGTCTGCATATATCACCAAATGGACAAACGGAGTTAAGGGGCTTAATATTAATTCAGCACTGATTGGCAATTTTAACGTTGTCAAGGGTTATTATAAAAAATAAAGCCGGTTAATATATGCCGGCTTATATGCCGACAAAGGCTTAAACGTTATGTCGTTACATAAATAATGCTTAAAAAAAAGACAGGGGACGGTATAGTATGCCGGAAGTAAAATTCCGGCATAGCTTACCATCCCCTGTCTTTATCATATTATCGCCCGGTATTCAATTCTGATATCAGGTCTCAAGATTGCGTGTAATTTTGTGCATCATTCTGATGAAATTCTTTTTTTCCTCTTCACTGAAGCCTTCAAAGGATTTTTCTTCTGCTTCGTCTATGATATTATCGACCTTTTCTGCAAGCTCCATACCCTTATCGGTGAGGAATATGGCGAAAGCACGTTTTCCACCGGATACATAAACGGTTCTTTTCTGAATCAGACCCTTTGAAGTCATATTTGTCAGTATTGAAGTCATTGTTGCAGGCTCAACACCGCATTTTCTGGCGAGGTCCTTCTGAAGGTATCCCTCATGCTCTCTTAACATTGACAGTACCTTGGGCTGTCCTGTCGTCAGTCCGAATTCCAGATACTGTGAAACACTGAATTTTTTGTGTGCAGAGGAAAGACCTATAAGCTCCTTGTGGTATCTTTCCAGATTTTCATCACTGCTTGAATCCTCATAATATACGTACATATAACCCCTATACCTTTCTTGATATGATGAATTATCCTTGCAGAAAACAGAATATATTCATTCTGTTTGCTTCCTGAATCAGGTCAGCGTATGTCTTCGCCCGGATAATACAAGAAAATACATTCTGCTCCTTATTAAACATTCTAATTAGATAACTAATTTTTGTCAATGAAGAAAATTGCTTTCGTATAGGATAAAATTGCTATAGCAATCGGGCTTGAGGTTATTATTCAGGTTTGTCTTTTATGTTCTCCATATTCTAACGTTTATATTCTTTGTATTCTATGTATTCTATTTTCTTATTCTTTTTTCTGTCTTCCGGTTCAAAGTACCAAAAATGGCACTCGATGTTGATATTATTTTCTTTAGAAACACCTAGATTGAAAAATTAAACCCGTTCTTTGACAACTGAAAATCGCTAAAAAAGTCTATTTTACTATTGCAATGGGCCCTGTTATGGTAGATTGTATCTGTATCGATTACTATCTGCCGGAAAGGAGCAGATATGCTTTATTGGAAGAATTCAAAACAGATGGATTTATCTGATAGGATTGCTATTGAAACAGGTATTTGTAGAGGTGAATCATTTAAGAAGATC
>JAZQNG010000013.1:0-27691 GCA_045627205.1 Lachnospiraceae bacterium | reverse complement strand
ATGGAGTAGTTAATTAATGTTTCAAATTTAAAGTAAATTTGGAACATTAATTGGTGCGTTCTTAGCACCAATCTCTTAGTTTGAAAATTTATTTTCAAACTTCTCCTACTAATGCAACGAATTAACGCATAATTGCTTTGTATTATACGTTCCGAGTGCGCTCTTTGGCACCTCTCCGTCCCAACTGAGCCCTTGGTCCGCAGTACGGTTACTATAAAGACGCAGTCTGTGCATATGTATTTTACCCATTATATATAAAAACTGTCAAGGGCTTTTAAGTATACGAATTACTTACAAGTATTTAAGTAAAAAACCACCCCACAGAATTTACTCCTATAGGATGGAATTTACGCATTCATATGAAATACCGATTTTGTTTTTCTTGCCTGTCAATCGAACATATGTTACAATATCCATTGATAACATATTTAAAATGATTAAATGGAGGCACTATGGATAACGAACGCAAATACATCGCAATAGATTTGAAATCCTTTTATGCCTCCGTGGAATGTGTCGACAGAGGGCTCGACCCGCTTCTCTACAACCTTGTTGTTGCAGACCCTACGCGAACCGAGAAAACCATATGCCTGGCGGTATCTCCGTCGCTGAAGGCAAACGGAATCAGCGGCAGGGCACGTCTTTTCGAGGTTGTACAAAGGGTAAAGCAGGTAAATGCAGAAAGACGTATTCTTGCTCCGAACCATCAATTCAGGGATAAATCTTCATATGCACCCGATCTGAACGCGGACCCGTCCCTCGAGCTCGACTATATTGTTGCACCGCCGAGAATGAAAAAATACATGGATGTCAGCAATAAGGTTTACGAAATATACCTTAAATATATCGCACCCGAGGATATACATGTCTACTCAATCGATGAGGTTTTCATGGATGTAACACACTATCTCACGCTTTACAATACAACACCGCACGAGCTGGCCATGAAAATGATTCATGATGTACTTCATGAAACCGGAATCACCGCGACAGCAGGTATCGGTACAAATCTGTATCTGTGTAAAATTGCAATGGATATAGTTGCCAAGCATATTCCGGCCGACAATGACGGCGTACGTATTGCCGAGCTGGACGAAAAACGGTACAGGGAACTGCTTTGGAGCCATCGTCCCCTCACCGACTTCTGGCGAATAGGCAGGGGTATCAGTAAAAAGCTTGAAGCAAACGGAATGTATACCATGGGTGATGTTGCAAAATGCTCCCTTGGTGCTCCTACGGATTTTTATAATGAGGACCTGCTTTACAAGCTTTTCGGAATCAATGCAGAGCTTCTGATAGACCACGCCTGGGGCTGGGAGCCCTGTACGATGCAGGACATAAAAAGCTACCGTCCTTCGACAAATTCCCTAAGTACGGGACAGGTATTAAAGCAGCCCTACAGCTATGAAAAGGGGCGCCTTATAGTCCGGGAAATGTCCGACCTGCTCGTTCTCGACATTGTCGAGAAGGGACTTGTCACCGACCAGATGGTCCTAACTGTATGCTATGACATAGAAAACCTCCAAAATCCGGAAATCGTCGAGAAATATAAGGGTGAAACGGATTTCGATTTTTACGGGCGTCCTGTTCCCAAAAACGCCCATGGAACCATCAACCTGTCCGGATATACCTCATCCACCAGGGAGATAATGGAGGCTGTCACAAGGCTTTATGAAAGCATCGTTCTGCCCTATCTCACCATCAGACGCGTATATGTTGTTGCAAACCATGTAATACCTGAAAGGAAGGCCGTTAAACCCACATTTGAACAGCTCGACCTTTTTACCGACTACGCTGTGCTTGAGGAAAAGCGTAAAAAGGAAGCCGAGGACAGGGCACGTGAAAAAAACATCCAGAAGGCCATGATAGAAATAAAGAACCGCTATGGCAAAAATGCTATGCTTAAGGGCATGAATTTCGAGGAAGGCGGCACCACAATCGAAAGAAACGGTCAGGTCGGCGGACACAGGGAATAAAAGAAAACGGAGAAAATTCATGAACTACGATGATATAATAAATTTACCGCATCATGTATCAAAAACCAGAAAGCATATGTCAAACTACGACAGGGCTGCGCAGTTTGCACCCTTTGCCGCGCTGAACGGATATGACGAGGAGCTTGATGAAACCGCCAGACTAACAGATGAAAAAAGAGCTATAGAGGCGGATGACGAAAAAAAGGACAGACTTGACCGAACAGTACAGTACCTCAAGGAGCACACATACGAGCACCCTGAAATCGAGGTAACATATTTTATTCCGGATGCCAAAAAAGAAGGCGGTGAATATACCACCGCCCAAGGTTCCTTTAAACGTATAGATGAAACTGAATTCTGTATGGTCTTTACCGATGGAAGGAAAATCTATCTTACGGATATTTACGACATACTCATCAAATGATATAAGCGTCAGCCTACAACGTTGCCCATGTTATACATTCCTGCAGGCTTTCCTGCAAGGAATTTTGCTGCATTGACAGCACCCTTGGCAAAAACACTTCTTGAATAAGCTGTATGCTTTATCTCGATTACTTCATCAAGACCTGCAAAAATGATTTCATGGTCACCGACAATGCTTCCACCACGGACACTGGAAATACCGATTTCATTCTCAGGACGTACCTCACGTCGCTCTGAACGGTCAAAAACATACTCATATCTGCCGTCCATCTGCGTGTTGATGGCATCTGCAAGAAGAAGTGCCGTTCCTGAAGGAGCATCCTTCTTCTGATTGTGATGGCGCTCAACTATCTCAATATCATAGCCTTCATTGGCCAGAATCCTTGCTGCCTCCTGAATAAGCTTAGCAACAGTATTGATACCGAGTGACATATTGGCCGAACGTAAAATGGCAATCTTTTCCGAAGCCGCATTTATCGAAGCAAGGTCCTCCTCCGAAAAGCCTGTTGTACAAAGAACAATGGGAAGCTTCTTTGCAATTGCAAAATCGAGCATTTCCCGAAGTGTCTTCGGAGAGGAAAAATCTATGATAACATCAGCTTCCTCCTTAACCTCTGCAATAGAAGTATATGTAGCATAGTCTGCAGGTCCCTGTACAATATCAACTCCGGCAACGATTTCCGTATTAGGATCATTTTTAACGATTTCAGTAATAACGCGGCCCATTCTGCCGTTATATCCTCTAAGAATTACTCTTGTCATAATCATCCACAAACTTACCGGGCATCCCGGAAAGTACCTCCTTCTGTTTTTTTATAATAAACTTCCCGGCAATCACATCACCGGGAAGCTGCAATATTTACAATTAAACAAACAACCGTTTTATGAATTCTGTTTAGCCAAAATCATCCGATGATACCAAGCTTCTTCATTTCCTCGGCAAGCTTTGCAACATGCTCAGGCTCCATATCGCAAAGAGGAGCACGCAACGAACCTGCCTTGAAGCCCATAAGGTTACATGCTGTCTTTACAGGAATAGGATTTACCTCGCTGAAAAGTGCATTTACAAGAGGAAGGTACTTCAGCTGAAGCTCAAGGCTGCCCTTTGTATCGCCCTTCAGGAACTTATCAACGATAAGATGTGTATCCATGGGTGCACAGTGTGAAAGAACAGAGATAACACCCTTTCCGCCAAATGAAAGGATGGGGCAGATTGCATTGTCATCACCTGAATAAATGGTGATGTTGTCGCCGCAAAGCTGCGCAACCTGTGCAGTCCAGCCGATATTGCCTGTTGCATCCTTGATGGCAACGATATTTTCGAAATTCTCGCAAAGGTACTTAACAGTCTCGGGCTGAATATTAACACCTGTTCTTCCGGGGATATTATAAAGGATTACAGGAATATTTATTGCCTTTGCAGTATCTCCGAAATGCTTGATAAGCCCCTTCTGTGTAGCCTTGTTGTAGTAGGGTGAAACAAGAAGGACTGCGTCAGCACCGGCCTTTTCAGCCTCCTGTGAAAGCCAGATGGCTGTCTGTGTACAGTTTGAACCTGTACCTGCAATAACAGGAACTCTCCTGTTAACATAATCAACAACGAACTTAATGCAGTCAACATGCTCCTCATGTGTGAGTGTTGAAGCCTCACCTGTTGTTCCGCATACAACAATTGCATCTGTACCGTTGTTGATCTGGAAATCAATCAGTTTCTTGAACTCATCGTAATTAACCGATAAATCCTCGTTCATAGGTGTAATAATTGCTACAGCAGCTCCTGTGAAAATAACCTTTTTGCTCATAAATCTTTCCTCCTGAAAATATTTCTATAAATAGTGAATCAAATTTTGCCGGCACTGTATTAATTATCAAACGCATTTAAAATTATTAAACACTGAATTAAATGTCCAAAAATTTAAATCGAGCAGCGTAACAAATTAATAAAGCGCCGACAGAGTCGACGCTAAAGTACATTCTAAATAAATCCCGGTAACTGTTGCCAGCAGCCTGACTTAATGTAGCTTTAGGTAGCGCTCCATCATATGATGACAGTTCCAAAGCTCTTAACCCGGGAACCAACCCGCATCCAAACAGGTGGATACTGATTTCGGCATATCATCCTTTCGCCTATCCTCCTCTATGCCTGACATATCAGATAGGCTACTCATAATCAATGCACCTCTACCAAACAAGTCGTATAGTAGCACAACAGCATTATGGTGTCAACGATATTTTGTTGATTTATAAAAACTTGTACATATGTCCGTGAAGCGCGGACATATCATAAATCATGCAAAGGCTTCAAGTGCAACCTTCATCATTGAGTTGAATCCGGTCTGTCTTTCTTCAGCGGACAAATGCTCGTCACGGAACAGATGGTCAGAAACAGTGAACATGCACAGTGCATTCTTTCCTGCACGGGCAGCATTCATATAAAATGCAGCAGCCTCCATCTCGCAGCCGAGGACACCCATCTTCTTCCACTTTGCATTGAACTCAGGATCATCTGCATAGAAAACATCCGTTGAAAGAACATTTCCGACAACAGTCTTTACATTCAGCCTCTCTGCAGTCTCAACGGCCTTACGGAGAAGGCTGTAGGTTGCACAGGGAGCATAGGTTCCCGGAAGGTTGAAGGTCGAAACATAGTTTGAATCTGTACTTGCACCGATTGCCATAACAAGGTCTCCGAGCACTATCTCGTCAGCATATGCACCCATTGAACCGATACGGATGATATTGTCAACATCATAAAAATTGAAAAGCTCATAGGAATAAATACCGACCGAAGGCATTCCCATTCCACCGCCCATTACGGTAATCCTGTTTCCGTTATATGTTCCGGTATATCCAAGCATATTTCTGATTGTATTGAAGCATACAGGATTCTCCAGATATGTTTCGGCAATATACTTGGCCCTTAAGGGATCGCCGGGCATCAGAACCGTCTTTGCTATCTCACCGAATTTGGCATTATTATGAGGTGTAGGTGTCATATTCGCATCGCATGTCATGACATGCACTCCTTTCCGGATTTATACTTTGGAAAGCACAGTTTTACTTCATGTACCTTCCTCAATTATTCAGTATACCATATATAGTATATGCATTCAAGAAAATCTTCTGATTTATCATTTCTCTATTGCCTTTACCAAAACCTTTGAATTCAGTCCCTTTGCTGCAAAGAGTTTCTTATAGCTGTCAAGCAGTGCTATATTCCATAGCAGCATTCGTGCCGGTAATGCTTCCATCAGATTTACAGTATATCCGCAAGCTCAACACGCTTTCCGACATTATTTTCATCATAAAGGAAAAGAGGTCTCTCATTTACCATATCCGCAGTACGTGTTTTCCTCTCCTCTGCAATCATCGGCATGAAACCCTTTCCCGACTTTATGATTCGGACATAATCGGCAATTGATTCAAGCGGCTCCTCAAACAGCATTCCGCAGGGGGATGAAGCCAGATTATCCACATCGTGAAGGTCCGTCCCGGAGGTCATGATAATTCCGTTCTTCCGGCAATATTCATATGCGAACACATCCTGATAGGGAGGATTTCCAAAATTGCTTGCCTCCCATGCATCGCACTGGAACGGATGCAGGTTTACCTTGTCGATATACCAGCGTTCCCTGAAGGGATGAGCGCCAACCATCAGACCGCCTGCCTCAGAAACAATCCTGTGAAGCTCCGCGTGGTCTGCATCGCGTACCTCGGGATGTGCCTTCAGCCATTCCTTGTCAAGTCCGTAAATCAGATACTCGTCAGGTCTTCTGCAGGCCTCCCAGCCGAAAAATACCTTCAGCCCTAAGCGTTCTCCCTCCTCCTTGGCCTCCTCGTAGCCCTTACAGAAGGCGTCTACAAATTCAGTCCACGGAAGTGTTCTGTCTATGGCTGTATTTCCCCAGAAAAAATGGTCCGTGATGATGATCCCGTCGTAACCGAGTCTTTTAAATTCGGAAATATATTCCCTTGCAGGCGTCTTTCCGCAGGCACTTGACTGTGCAGTGTGCATGTGTACCTCATACTTAAACCTGTACTTATTCTCCATAATCTGATATTCCGTCGTAAACCGCCGGAACCTCCTGTGTGATTTATTATATATCATTGGGCATCAGTACTTTTGACGCCCTAATCATAGTATGTCAGTAATATCTGCATTTCAGCAGAACAGTTCTGTTGAATAATACCTGTCTCCGCCATCCGGCAAAAGAACAACGATATTCTTTCCAAGGTTTTCCTCACGCTTTGAAAGCTCCACTGCCGCACAGAGTGCCGCACCGGAGGATATTCCTGCAAAAATGCCCTCTGTTTTAGCCAGCGTTTTAGAATAAAGGAAGGCATCCTCATCACTTACCGCTATCACCTCGTCATAAACAGAAGTATCAAGCACCTCAGGAATAAAGCCTGCGCCTATGCCCTGGATTTTATGCGAACCGGCAATACCCCTTGATAAAAACGGTGAACCTGCAGGTTCTACGGCAACAACCTTCACATCCGGCTTCTGCTCCTTCAGGAATCTTCCTGTTCCTGTTATGGTTCCGCCTGTTCCGGCAGTAGCAACAAAAATATCTACCTCCCCGTCGGTATCCCTCCATATTTCCGGACCGGTAGTTTTATAATGTGCCGCAGGATTGTCCGGATTTACAAACTGCCCGGCAATGATGCTGTCGGGATAAGTTTTTTTCAATTCCTCAGCCTTAGCAATCGAACCTGCCATCCCCTCTGCCGCCGGAGTAAGGACAATTTCGGCCCCAAGTGCCTTCAGGATATTTCGTCTTTCAACACTCATCGTTTCAGGCATGGTCAGAACCACACGATATCCCTTTGCAGCAGCAATTGCAGCAAGACCTATACCGGTGTTTCCGCTGGTGGGTTCAATAATGACAGTGTTCTTCGTTATCAGTCCCTTTTGCTTTGCAGCTGCAAAAATCTCCCTTGCCACCCTGTCCTTTGCACTTCCTGCAGGATTGAAGGACTCCAGCTTTGCAAGAAGCCGTGCCCTTGCACCAAAGGCTGCCGTAAACCGGTCGATTGAAAGAAGCGGCGTATTGCCTATCATTTCCTCTATTGATTTATAAATCCTCATATCTTTATTTTCCTTTCTTTTTATACTCTGCAAGCAGAAGATCCAGCATCCTTCCATAGCTCTTTGTACCGTCCGAAACATTGTTTGCCTTCAGGTAAACATTGTTCATCGTCTCTCCCGCCTCGCTCAGTACGGTATCCTCGTACTGTTCCCAGTATGCATTCAGATCGGCAAAATCCACCCAGATACCGTCATCGTATGTAGCAGCCACCTCATAGTAAAGGTCCTTATCCTCCTCGTAAAGCTTATTTCCTGCTTTAACAAGGGCACTAATATAGCCGCTGTAGCGGAGCTCATCACAATCAGAATTCACGCAGGCAAGATAGCCGACGTAGCCGGCCTCATCCTCCCTCATAAAGCCGCGCAGATGCACCAGCTCATGGCATAATGCAGCTCCCTTCGGATAGTCCGGTCCGTCAACGTTCACATTTGCCTCGACTGTCCATGGAAAATATACTCCGGTAATATTAAATTCAGACATTACACTTGAAAAGAAAACTGATTTGGGTACAGGATAATATCCCTCCAGTACCTCATACTGTGTCGAAAGCTTTTCCATTGCCTTCTTTGCTTCCTCGGCACGTTCACGGTTGGTAAGCTTCGAAACAAAAGGCTCGCCCTCCGGAATGTCAAGTGCCCTTCTGGCCTCATTTGTCTTTGCCGCAAGCTCATTACAGAGTCCATACAGCTCCTCGACGGTATATTTTTCTATCCGCATACCGCAGTATTCCGTAAACTCATATCTGTAATAGTTTGTACCTGCGCCGAGCATGAACCAGACAAAAACTATTCCGACCATAAGAATAATGTCACGGACTGCCCTGCACAAAATCAGAAGCCTGTCCTTTTTCCGTATAAGCCGTACAAGCGTCACCACAAGCATTACGACAATAAACAGGACAAACAGAATCAGCAGCAGTTCTGCCAGTGAAAACGGGATAATGCCCGAAATTCTTGACATTATCCCGCCATATACCTTAAAAATACCACGGGCAAAAATTTTCTCTGCAGCTTCCCTGGAATTCTTTGCAAGGAAATAAAAGCCGAATGCTACCGGCCAGCAAAGAAAAAACCAGTTTCTTTTATCCTTAAGAAGTGCCTTCATTTTTGCCTACGCCCTTTTAGAATTATTCCTCAAACTGTGCGACATACTGCGCTGCCGTTATACACTGTGAATAGCGTACACCATCCTCAAGCTTCACACCGCGCGCTGCAAACATCTCACTTACAGAACAAACCTGATAGCCCTGTTCAATCAGCCACGGAACAACAAGAGCAGCTCCGTTCATCGAGCTCTCATAAATATCATGCATAAGAATGATATAACCGTCTCTTGCGCTCTTCTTTACCTCGGCCAGGACAGACTGTGCATTTCTGCTCTCCCAGTCTCTCGTATCGTCCGACCAGATGATGAGAGGAGCACCGGCAACTGCCTTAACCGTATCATTCAAATTGCCGTAGGGAGGTCTGATAAGATGCTTACCCTCGCCAACAATATCGGTAATCTTTTTCAGATTTCCGTTAATCTGCTTCTTTATATTCTCCTCACTTAAGGTTTTCAGATTCGGATGATCAATAGTATGGTTTCCGATTTCACAGCCTGCATCATATACAGCCTGGACAGTTTTCGGATAACGGTCGATATTGTAGCCTACCATGAAGAAGGTAGCTGTTGCACCGTACTGTGCCAGCATATCAAGAATCTTTGGCGTATAGATACTCGGGCCGTCATCAAAGCTTAACGCAATAATGGGCTTTGTAGGATCGATATAACGTTCTCCGGCTGCCGGCACATTGACCGTAACCTTACATTTAAGTGTATAGCCGTCGACACTTGCCTTTATGGTACAGGTTCCCTTTTTAAGTGCAAGAACCTTACCGGATGAGGAAACCTTAGCAACCTTACTGTCTGTAGAGGACCATACTACTGATGATTTCGCTTTTTTTACCTTAAGCTTCAGGTTCTCGCCAACCATAAGCTCTGCCTCGCTCTGGCTCAGCTCCGGCTTTATTACGGGAACCTTCCAGGTCACTGCCTCTGAGAAGCTGCTCCAATGCCTTACACCATCTTCATCTGTCCGGAAGGCACGCATTTTGTAGCTGACCTTTGTCTTTTCGGCAACCGTACCGTAAATCTTATCCGTTGCCGCACTCTTTGTTGTGGTAATGATTCTTGTATGCGACTCCTCACCGGGAAGCATCCTGTAAATCCTATAGCCGTTTGCACCTTCAACAGGAGTCCATGTAAAATGTGCATTTCCCTTTGAGGTTGTAGTAATCGTAAACTCAGGAGCCTGAAGCTTCGCCTTCTTTGCGGCAAATATCTGCCCCTCCGGCATTAAGCCCGCAACCATAATCAAACAAAGCAATAATGCAAATATTCTTTTCTTCATTATAATATCACACCTTTCAGAATAAACATCATCGGACTATATTGAAATCCGACCTTTGCTATTATATTACTAATATGAAAATTTGTAAACCTTTACATTATATAATAAACCCGGACAGAAAAAACAACAAAACCATTTGCATATCTTAAGATAAATGATATAATATAATTGTGTTTTATAAATATCTGATAAAAAATACGGAGGTCGGGTTTATGTCAAAAAAGCGTACCTTTGCCGAGCTTGATAAACGAATCGAGCGGACAAACAGATATATCGCAGTCGGACTGATCATGGTGCTTGCCACCTATATCGTTTCCATCTGGATTATCCCGGGGATGTTTGTAAAAAATGTATTAATACAGATTGCACTGACAGTTGTTTACGCGCTGAATCTTCTGCTGAATCTTCTGTTTTCCCATACCGGAATACTAAAGCCCAAAACAACAGAAAAATTTATTATAATATCAGTACTCGTCACCTATGTCCTGTGCGATGTATTTGTAACAAACATTTTTGTTCCGTTTATGGTTTTCGGCCCTGTTTTCGCATTTGTTCTGTATTACGATAAACGATGCATCAGGATTCCGGCCATTTTCGTATTTATATTCGGAATAGCAACAAAGATTTTTGATGTTCTCTTCAGCGATGTATATGCCTCATATGATTACATCATGGGTATGGTTTTCCTGCTTACCTTTACTGCTACCGCATTTGTTATTTCCATTCTGTTCAATCTTTATAATTCGGATATTTTCGGACTGTTGGAGGATGACAGGGTTGAACAGGAGCATTCAAAAAAATCCCTTGACCGTGTCCTCACAAGTGTACGGAACGAATCCACCAGCATCAGTTCAGACTTAAACGACCTTGAGGAGGCATCAAACCGTATTGTTCAGACAATTGCAGCAATAAACGAAAGTTGCTTCCATACCAAGGAGGCCTCTGCAAACCAGCTTACAATGACAGAAAGCATCGGAAAGCTGATTGATTCAACCGTAAAAAAAGCACAGTCCATTACAGAAATTGCTTCAACCATCAATCAGGCAGTTGATGACGGACGCGATTCCATCACCAGCCTGACAGAGCATTCAGAAAACATCACCGGTACAAATAAAAAGGTTGTTGAAGTCATGGAACGTCTCTGTGACAGCATCGAGCATATGCAGGTTGTAGTTGAAACCATCGGTGCAATAGCCGAGCAGACAAACCTGCTTGCATTAAATGCCTCGATAGAGGCAGCACGTGCCGGCGAAAGTGGAAAGGGCTTTTCAGTTGTTGCATCCGAAATCGGCAACCTCTCACATCAGTCCAAAACAGCAACAGACAGTATTCGCGATATGATCGAGGAGCTCGGCGAGATTTCCTCCGTAGCCATGAAATCCATCGCCTCCTCAGTATCCGAGGCAAACGACCAGTCTGAATACCTGAAAACCGTAAATACACAGTTTACACTTATCAGTGAAAAAATGCAGGGTCTTCTGACAGAGGTAAAGGGAATCAATTCATCACTTGACAATGTTGTAGATTCCAACAAAAAAATCGAAGACAATGTTGCTAAGCTTTCAAAGGAAACCGAAGCGGTTGCTGAAAACACCGACAGCGTATTAAAGGAAGCACAAAACAGCAAGGAGCTCACAATCAAGTCCCGTCAGTCGGTTGATGCAGTAATACATACAACTCATTCCGCAGAATACTAGTTAAACATACAGGGGCTGCAAGAAAGCTCCGGTACACTATTACATTTGAGTTTTATTTACAAATAAAGACCTATGGTTCGGAAATTGAACCATAGGTCTTTCCATCTTTTTACCTGGTTAATTCAGCTACGGAATCCCTTTCCACAAGTTCGGATTTAAGTCTTATTGTGGAGCCGTCCTTTGCCTGGTCATCCCCTTCCTCCTTTTCAAGGATGCTTACAATCAGCTGTGCAGCCTTATAGCCTATTGCATAAAGCGGAAGCTGACAGGTAGTAAGTGTAGGATAAATATTTGAGGCAAGCTCTATATTATCAAAGCCGGTTACGGAAACGTCCTTCCCGACCTCAAGTCCCTTTTCACGGATAGCCATATATGCTCCGGACGCCATTCTGTCATTCATGCACCAGAGCGCAGTCACATCCTTTTTAAGAAGTATTTTCGCCTTCTCATAGCCACTTTCGCGGGACCAGTCTCCAAAGCATATCCTGTCCGGATTATAAAGGATACCTGCCTTATACATTGACCGCTGGCAGCCCTTCAGACGCTCCTTTGTATGATAGTTGTCCTCTGTACCGGCGATGATTCCTATCTCATGATGTCCCTTTGAAAGAAGATAATCCATCATTGTAATGGCACTGTTTTCATCATCTATGATTACACTCTTCATATCCTTTGAATTGGCATATGCGTATGTAAATACCGTAGGCAGTGAAAATAGCTTCGGCACCTTTTTAAGCATACGGCAGTGAGCAGCAACATATACGATTCCATCAATTTTAATGGATTCCATCTGCTGGATTACCGGCTCAAGGATCTCGCAGAGTGCCTCTTCATCCTCTATATTGTTCTTCAGCTTATAATACATCCGGAGATTCATCAGAATGTACCGGTATCCATGCTGTTCAAGATACTCAAGCACCATTTCAACAACATTCGGAGAGCTGAACTGACAAAGGTCCTCAACAATTATCCCGATTGTATTTGTTTTATTCACACGCATGCTGCGGGCATAATAGTTGGGCCTGTAGCCTGTTTCACGTACAGCCGCAAGAACACGTTCCCTCACCTGCTCTCCCATGCTGCTCTTACCGTTCAGGACATTTGAAACGGTACTGGGTGAAACATTACACATTTTTGCAATATCTTTCAAGGTAACCATGGAAAACCTCCGAGTCACATACTGAAATACAATAAATCAGACAATTATAAAAATCTGCTGATAACGGTTCTAAGCTTATCCGCTGTAACGGGCTTTGCAAGATGCTCGTTCATGCCTGCCTCTAAAGCAGCCTTACGGTCCTCCTCAAAGGCATTGGCAGTCATTGCAATAATAGGAATATTGGAAAGCGGACAGTTCTTCATCGATCTTATTGCCCTTGTTGCTTCATAGCCGTTCATTTTCGGCATCTGGATATCCATCAGGATCAGGTCGAAATCTCCATTTTGGGCATCGGCAACAATTTCAACGGCCTGCATACCGTCGGCTGCCTCCTTACAGATAATGCCTTCATCCTCAAGCATTTCAACTGCAATTTCCCTATTGATTTCAAGGTCCTCAACAATGAGAATCTTTTTGCCCTTAAGATTAAGAAGACTGTTCATTGCAGGGCCATCAAGCATACGTACAAGATCTTCGTTGCATTTTTTGAACGGGATGATAAACTCAACAGATGTACCCTTTCCCTGTTCGCTTTCAATATGGATAGTACCATCCATCATGTCGATGAAATCCTTTACCATTGACATTCCGAGTCCTGTTCCTTCAATACCGCTCTCGGTAGTGGATTTCTCACGGGTAAATCTTTCATATATCTTGTCAAGATATTCCTTACTCATACCAACGCCGTTATCCGAAATAGTCCATTTATACTGAACCCTTCCGTCGTCCCTGTCCTCAATCTGCTCAATGGTATAATTGATAAGTCCGCCTTTTGGCGTATATTTTACTGCATTACTGAGAACATTGAATACAACACGGTTTATACGCTGATAATCTGCAAGAACATAGAAGTCACGTCCGCTTCCGTGTATATTGATCTGGAGATCCTTTTCCTGGAATAACGGCTCAAATATCGGCCGAAGGCTCTTAGAACCCTTTCTCATATCGAAGGGCTGAAGGTTCAGTGAAATCTGTCCGGACTCAATTCTTGATACCTCAAGAACATCATTGATGATATTCAGCAGCTGCTTGCTGGATTTCTTTAATTTAGTCAGGCAGGAGGTCATCTTTTCCTTATCATCAATATTCTTTTCTGCCAAATCCGCAAAGCCGATTACGGCATTCATAGGAGTACGAATATCATGGCTCATATTGAACAGGAACTGTGTCTTTGCCTTGTTTGCATTCTCAGCCTTTAAAAGTGCCTGCTCCATTTCCTCCTGATGCTTGCTCTGACGGCGGATTTCATCGTCAATATTTCGGTAAGCCGCAATAACACTATGTGTATTGTTTTCGCTTACATGGTTAACATATTTCAGCTGATACCATTTCGATTCGCCCTTTATCTTCAGTCTGCAGTTTACACGGAACGGCTTTCCATGACTCGTTGCATCGACAAGACGCTCCGGTGTAGCCTCGTCGATAAAGCGCTGTACATCCTCCTCCGCAACAAATTCATCAATAAACAGCTTGACACGTTCCGAATCCTCAACACCATCCCTCCATATTTCAGGCAGGCGCTTGAAATTGTCGGATACACGGTAGAAATCTACATGCGGCTTGTCGAGATACAGACATACAAGGCACTCATAATCATCTGCAAGGGCTTCAATGACGCTTCGCTGGTTCTTTTCCTCCTGCTCGTGAAGTATCTCATCCGAAATATCGTAAGCTACGTTCATACAGATGACATCATGCGTTTCCTTATCCTCAGAAAGATAACTGATGTATTTTCTGTAGTGCCAGCCGATAATGCTCGAATTAAGCTTCGTTACAAATTCAGGCATCATATTGCCGTCAATATACTGCCCAAGCAGATATTTTCTTGACAGCTTCTCCTTATATGCCGTCCTGTATTCCGAATCAGCATATCGGTCTGCACTAAAAATAATAATATCGTCATAAGTCGGAAGGTTTTTGCCGAATTTTGCGGTATAATCCATGGGTTCGCCGTTTACACGCTCGATAATAGGCGGAATCACGATGTTTTTGGTAAGATTTACCTTAAAATAGCTATATGCAGTATCCAGGATTGCCTTCTGATAAAGCATTGAATCCTTTTCGTAAAACTTCTTCAGTTCCTCTTTTTCACGCTTTACCTCCTCAAGGTACTGCCCCTTCAGGTTTCTCCACAACCAAATGATATAAATCAGGAAGCAGACAAATTCGGCACTTAAAATAGCAACAATACCCTTAGTCATATTTCTTTCGGATTTCATGGCAACATTTTCGTCTACTTCAACCATTGTAGACCATCCGTCAATCTTAGATGGAATACTTGCGAGATATGTCGATTCATTGTTTTTCTCATTTACAAAAGCGTAGCGGCTCTCCTTTTTATCAACAACATCCTGTAAAAACTGCTGAAAATCATAGCCATCGTCGCTTATCTTCTGCATTTCAAAGAAATTTCCCTTTAGCTCCTGAGAGGTATCGACAATTACCGTTCCGTCTCTGTCAACAACGATAATGTAGGAGGGCTGGAAAAGATTTATATTTTCCTTGAGCAGCTCATCACGAAGACTGCTGGTATTAACTACTGCCTCAATCATCGCAATGATATTTCCGCTTTCATTCGAAACGGGAACAAAAAGTGAAATAACCTTTTTTTCAGGATTGTAGATATCATCCTGAATCGAGGAAACATAGTTGTTTGAACTGTAAATTGAATTGTACCTGTTCTGAAGGTCGATAGAGCCTGTGCGGTTTACCTCCTGTTCAGTAACATACCGTCCGTCAGGATAATAAAGTCTGATAGGGGTATTTAAGGCACCCAGCCTTGTAGACTGGAAAAGTGATACTATTTTGGGGCTCATCGGATCTTCAGCGGAATTAACCTCCCTGACCATGTTTGTGAGTGCGCCCTCAAAATTGCTAAGCAGACCGCTGATATGCGAATCCGTACTCTGGGCAGCCACGCCAAGACTATTCCAGCACTCATCCATGGATCCGCTTCTCATCCTGAACAGAACTATAACAGATGTAAAAAATACGATAGACTGAATAAGGAATGCAATGCATAATCGCTTGGCATTTCCTTTACTCTTCATTACTTTTGATATATTTTCAACATTGGAATTTACATTATTGTTTTCCATTAAAATTGCCTCACTGATAATTATAAAAAAACGCTTTTATATTATATCGTATTTTTTACAAATTCTCAAACCCCAAATTTCAAATTTTTGTGAAAACCGTAAAAAAGCCACAAAAAACGGGACAGGTAATCCCATCCCGTACAGACACATATTATAAACGGATTTAAGACCGGTCTTTAGTATTTTTTCTTTATCGCTATCAGCAAACCTGCTATAAGCACTAATACCGAAGCTCCAATCATAATCCAGTTTCCGTTCTCAGACCGTGAGACTGAGGCAGAAAATGACTCTCTTGAAAAAGAACCGGAGGCTGAAGCTGACTCTCCGTTTTTACCCATTCTTTCCTGCTTTCCCATACCCTCTGAAGACTTCGGCTTTTCCGACTGTTCATTTTCTCCGGTCGCAGTCTTTTCATCCGATTTATCACCATTTCCTGTCGCAGTCTTTCCATCCGATTCAGCTTTATTTTCGGGGATTTCCATACCGTCCGGAGGCTGCATACCCTGCATCATCCTGCTGTCGGACATTGACTGCTTTTCAACCTCAATGCTCTCCTTTGCCTGTCCGTCAGAAGTATCCGGCTGTGTATCTTTTGCTGAATCCGGTTTAGACATCCTGCTTCCGCCTCCAAAACCGCCGCCTCCAAAGCCTCCGCCCATGGAGCCCATATCATTGGAATTGAGTGAGCCGGCATCAACAGTCGATTTATCTCCTGCAAGCTGCTTTTTCACTGCCTCGCCGCGAAGGCTGACAAATGTCGAAATGGCTGTTACACCCTTTTCAAACTCCTCCGATGTACAGAATTTGGTAGGGTCCTTCTCTACATAAGTTCTTATCATATCTGCTGTCTCATCTATCATTTTTTCAAGCTGACCGTCAGAAAACCATTTATTTACAAAGCTGATAAAAAGCTGATGATATTCCTCTGTGTATTTTTCATCTGAAAAAATCCATCCAACCATAGGACGGTCGTCCATATTTCCGCCTGAAACAGGTTTATCTATGTCTGCATTTATCGAGCTTGAAGCATTTCCGCCCTGGAAGGTTCCAAAGGCCAGATTGTAGTCCCAAGGTATCATTCCAAGCTTACCGTCCTTCTCATGGAGGTAATAGTTGTGAATCATGCTTCCTGTGTAGCTGTCCCCGTTACAAACAAAATTGTGGACAACAAAATATCTCAGCACCTCATCCATATCAAGAACATCCTCAAGCTCCGAATATGAACTAAGCTTTTTAAGTGATTCAATCAGTCTGTTCTTATCTGAAGAAGTTACATCTGTTTTGGCATTATTAAAAATATTGGAATAGCTTGACGCATCGTCATCGATATACTGAAGCTTTACATCGCTGCTTCCCATACCGCCGCCGAAGCCACCGAAGCCACCCATACCACCGGCATTTTCAAAGCCACGCTGTTTTGTATCCACATTCTTTTCAGAATCTGATGAAGAAGCTTCAGAATCCGAGCCTCCAAAGCCAAAGTCTTCGGGATTGATATTGCCAAAATCCATGTTTCCAAAGTCCATATTTCCGAAGTCCATGTTTCCGAAGTCCATATTTCCGAAGTCCATGTTTCCAAAGTCCATATTTCCGAAGTCCATGCTTCCGAAGTCCATGTTTCCGAAGTCCATGCTTCCGAAGTCCATGCTTCCGAAGTCCATGTTTCCGAAGTCCATGTCTCCTAAATCCATGTCTCCGAAATCAAAATCGCCCATATCAAAATCCTTGCCGTTTCCACGTCCACCGCCAAAACTCATACTGTCGGGCTTGTATAAATCGCCGGTATCAGAACCATAGTTTCGTGAAAGGAAGCTGTCCTCTATGCCTTCAACAGCCAGATAAAGTCCCCAGTCCTCACCGTTTACGGTAATATATGCAAAGGAACAAAGCGGACTGTCAACCTCAAAATCCTTCATCAGCTGATATACCAGATAGTCCTTCATCATCGTATTATCCTGAATCAGATTGTTCAGGCAGAGCTTGTCAAGCCCGTCCATGGATTTACCGTTCTCGTAATGGTCAAATTCCAGCTTAAAGCTGTATCTTTGGCTGCCCATTGTTCTCACGCTTGAAAGGGATGTATTTCCCTTTGCACGAATTGCGGTATTTCCATATTTATTCCCATCAATAACAACCGTGCAGGCAGAATATTCCTCATTCTCACAATTTTCAATAAACCCATCCCAGTCATTCATTACAATATCTATCTGATGAACATATGAATTGTCAAACAGCGTACTCTCATACTTCATCTGCTTTGCAGACGCAGTCACGCCCAAGGCACTGCTGCTCATAAAAATGATTGTGATGACAAGTGAAATCGCAACCGCAGAAATGCAAATCTTATCAATGTGCTTATTTGCTGACATAAAAATCTGTCTCCTTAACCCATGTATTCGCCGTTATAGCTTACAAGAATGGCACTGTTTACACCCTTCATATCCGATAAAGCATTTATAAAGTCGGTATTTTCCGATTTAAGGCATACCTCAAGATTCATTTCAACAAGACCACTCTGCACGGTTTTGGACTTCACAACGCTTCTTTCAACCTGTTGCTTCAGATAGCTCATTGCTGCTGTCTCAGCCTCTCCGTTCTGACAGGACAATACAAGGATATAGGGAGTGACATTTGCCTTCCTGTTTACGAAGAAAAGCAGAATCAGTCCTACAACCACACCGCCGATAATTGCAAGCGGAATCATTCCTGCAGCAAGGATTATACCCTCAGCAATCGACCAGAAAAGAAAAGCAATATCGAGCGGTTCCTTGATAGCCGTACGGAAACGCACGATAGAAAGCGCACCTACCATACCGAGTGACAGAACCACATTCGAGGTAACGGCAAGAATTACAAGTGAAGTGATCATTGTAAGTGCAATCAGTGTCACGCCGAATGAGGATGAATACATCACTCCACGATACGTCTTTTTATAAACATAAAATATAAAAAGTCCGATTCCAAAAGCAAGCACGATTGTCAGTATCATATCAAGTACACTGACAGCAGAAACATTCTCCAGAAAATTTGATTTAAAAATATCTTTGAAACTCATGGCATTTTACTCCGTTCTTATAATTTTATTAATTCTTATAGTTTTTTCTGTTCACACGTAACATTTTCAAGGCAGTACCCGGACCTTACCCCAAGGCCTTATCAGCAACAGGTACACAATTACCCATATATACGGGCCCGTTCATATTTGGAAAACGCCCCTTCGCGACGTCCCGGTATATTTACCGCATCCCTGATGACAGACGGTAAAAACTCGTCCCATTTGACTTCCATGATAAAGTTCCGTTCTCCTGCCTGCAGCGTAAGTGTTTCAGGGTTCATAAAATCCGTATTCATCAGCCCTGTACGTATATTGTAATCAATCGTGACACGTACATTTCCCGGAGCAAATACAAATGGCTCCCGTGTATAGTCCACAATTGTCCTCGGACGCAAGCCCTTGGACTTCATCTTTGTATACAGCTCTATGCACAGGGGCCTTTCTGAAGAGAGCATCCAGGCAATATCTCCGTCAACAATTTTCTGTGCCTCTTCCTTTGACAGCCTGCAGCTTTCCTTTGCACAGAGATTGTCAATTTTACATTTCTTTTCAAGCACAATATATGATAAATCGTTGTTGTAATAACGAATTCTGAATTTCTCCCGTTTTGCTTTTCCATTTATCTTTTCCTGAAGCGCCCTGTCATCCATGGAATCAAAATACAGACTTCTGATATGATAAACTCCATTTATCGCATGGCTGTCCCTTTTCATCACCGCAGAAAGACGTGGCAGAAGAACCATCCTGTCTGCAAGGTTTATCTCATGCTTCACCTCATGACGATACTTCACTTTTAAAATCCTCCTTTCCGGTCTAATTCAGTTGCAGCGTATTTTCGCCAACAGCTTCAACATCAACATAAACAAATTATCGTCAAAGTGTGAACAAACAGTGTTTTTTCTATGAAAAAACAGTCAAGCATACCAATGAGAAACTGGGGCAGAGTTTACGGTGAACTCCTGATTATGTACGAAGGGAGACTGCCAGAATAAATCATGAACATAGAAACAGGCTTAAGCCCTGCCAAAATCGGTAGAGCTTAAGCCTATTGGTTTGCCAACATAATGACGTAACAAATTCAAATTTATTCCTGTTCTTTACCAATTAAGTATAACATAATTCTTGACTATTTTACAGCTGTTATGTATATTCAAAACGAGCCATTCAATGATTGTTCACCATCAAATGGCTCATCTAAAATCTTAGGAAATTCTATTTACAACAGAAAATCTTTCACACACTCTGCTTATAATACATCCATACAAGGTAATCAGCTTATTTTTTGCCAATCATTTAAATCCTTATCCCCAAAATAGCATTGTAACAGACCCACCCAATGCTCCAACAAACAGAATTACAAATAACCAGGCAACCCTTATGTCAGTTACTGCCATTTTTTCATACTGAATTTTCTTTAGTTCTCTCCATTCTACCTGAAGAAGATTCACCGGAAGTTTTTTCTCTATTTCATTTATGATTTCAAACTTTACCGAATTTAATGTTTTATATTCCTTTATTCCAATAAGCCAAGCCAAACTGAAGGCTATACCCACTACGCTTATAACAACTATCACAAACCAGCTTTCCTCAATCTTTTCATAAATTGCCAAAGCAGCTGTACACAATAATGATAGGACAGTCACATAGAAATTGTTCATGCTTCTTTTTCTATTACTTATGTCACTTGTCAGAGAAATTGCCGTCTTCCACTGTTCCAACAAAAAACTATAATACTCTTTCTGGTTACTGTATGCTGAACCATATTCGTCTTTATCATTAAAAAGACCATCCATCGATATGTTCATTATTTACATTTCCTCACCTTTATATTTTGAAGCAGTTCTATTTCCCTCTGCACCAGTCTTAAAACTATACCTTCATTGATATATGCCACAATATGTCCGTCAAAGAATCTTTCACCGCGTACAATAATGGTATTGCTAAAGCCTCACCACACCAGGAGGTTGATATATGAAGCAGTCACCCTTCCGTCATGATTGATGTGAAACCGTGAAACAGCACCTGCACTTCCTCCAAATCTTCTCCACCGCATATCTTCAAAGGCATAGCCCATGATTATGGAATGAAGGAAGCTGACTGCCGTACCATGCGATATCAGGATTATATTTTCCTTTTCGTTTTCAGATATTTCCTTATAAAACGCTGAAAGTCTGTCCCACAGTTCACGGTCCGATTCTGCTTCCTTAAGCGGTTTATAATCAGGATTATAGCCCTGTATCTGCTCTTTATTCTTCTGAAACCATTCTATGGTTTGTTCTTCTGCAACACCATCATTTACACCACGGAGAGCAGACCTGATTTCCGTACAAAAACCTAATGATTTATTCATTTCCTCCGCCGTTTGAATTGTCCTGTTCATGTCGGACACATACATATAAAAATCCCTGCCGGCCACCTCTGTTTTGAGGAATTCACCTATTTCATAAGCCTGATGAAAACCCAGCTCCGTAAGATTCCAATTTCGCCAGGTGCCTGCCATGCCATTTATATGATGCTCCGCCTGTGGATGCTGCACTGTAATAATATTTTTTTCCATATCATCCTACCCAAGCCGGTAGTTTATATACTCCGCCGTTACCTTTCCATCTGTATTTATGCTGAACCTGGATACCGAGCCTCCGCATCCGTTAAACCGGCTCCTGCGGATGTCCTCAAAGGTATATCTCATCAACATGGATTGTAAAAAGCTAAGCGTGGTACCATGAGAAACCACAAGTATATTTTCCTTCTCGTTTGAGATTATCTCCTGATAAAAGGGATAAATTCTTGCCCAAAGTTCACGGTCTGATTCGCCATCATCAAAGGGCTTGTAGTCGGGATCGTATCCATGCTCAGGTTTTTTGTTCTGATTGTACCACTCTCTTGTCTGACCGTTTCCTGCACCGGCATTTACCTCACGGAGGATTTCACGTACCTCCGGAACAAGCTTAAGCGTTCTGTTCATCTCTTCAGCTGTCTGTATGGTTCTGTTCAAATCCGACACATACATATAATATTCCTTATCTGCAACCTCATTCTCAAGAAATTTGCCGATATCGTATGCCTGCTTTCTGCCGGCTTCGGTAAGGTTCCAGTTTCCCCATGCCCCAATCATACCGTTTACATGATGCTCTGACTGAGTATGCTGAACCGTAATAATGGTTTTCCTTTTCTTTTTTGACATAAATCCGGCAATGATTTCCTCTGCTTTTTCTCTGCCAAACCAGCCCTCATCCTCGAAAACAATCGGATAAGTATGAAGCAGCTCCTCCTGTTCGTTTTCCGGCAGTTCAGAAAAATCTGTTTCAGTCCTATCCAGCGGTACCGTTACCAGTTTATGGTCATAATCATGCCTGTAAAACACTCCGACAACCCTTACCTGAATCACCTCTCCAAGGCAGCAGGGCCTGTCTGTCATTACCAGTGCATCCAAATGGTCGCAGGGCGGTGTGCCGGTTTCCATAATCCATCCATAAGGTCTCTTTGCACTGCATTCATAATCTTTTTCGGAAAAGGTGTTGAATACCGGATTGTATTTCATTCTTTTCCTTTCCTTCGATGTTTGCTCCAGTCTGACTGAATAAACCATCACGTTTCCTCCATTTCGATAAATTTCTTATATGCCTTTTGCTCACCTTTTATTATTTTGAAGCAGCTCAATTTCCCTCTGCACCAGTCTGAAAATTGTACCATCGTTGATATATGCGGCAATATGACCATCGCAGAATCGTTCACCGCGGACAATAAAGGTATACATCGTGGAAATTTCATCGAGTGAAAGCTGTTCTGCCGGCTTTCTCTGTATTTTTTCATAATTCTTCATATAATTATCATCATAGTCCAGAGTATTGAGCGCCCTCATCACACGGCCGTCATAGTCTGCTGAAGGGTCAAATTCTGCCCTCGGATTCTCCTGCAGATACTCTGCCGCCTCACAAAGTGTAGAATACGCATCCTCCTTCACATGAACCTTATTTCTCAGCAATCCGAAAAGCATGTCTTTTACCCCCCTGTTGTTTTCTTTCATAAATATCTTAATACATTATACTGTTGTTCGTAAAATTAATCAATATTGTCATTCGCCGCCCACTATTCACGTTGTGCATTCTCGCTATTCGCAATCATTACCACCAGCTTAGCAGGTGGTAATGATTTCTTCGTTCATTTTTTAATTATCAAAAAAAACGTTACCTTTCACTATCCGTTCAAGGCTCCTTTAAATTCAATCAAATTTATATTGAAATTGTAATACTTTTTCTTTATAATACGACTGTATTTTTATTTTTATTCCAAATGGGAGGTATAATTTTGATGAAAAAAAATTTTTTAGCCATCTTACTTGTGCTTACAATGGTTCTTTCTGTTGCCTGCTCAAGTAAAGATGAAGCAACCGACGAACCTTCAGCGGCTCCTACTCAGTCGGTGAAGGACGATTCGGCTTCCACACCGGCTCCTACGGACAAGCCTACAGCCGAACCTACCAAAGAACCTGTAGCTGTTCCAACCGATGAACCCGTCACAGAGAATCCGGATAGTATTTATTACAACGAAAACGGTGAAATGTATGTAGAGTATACCGAGGATTATTACAATAAGCATACCTATCTCGGCATTGAGCCGTACAATTTTGAAGAGTATGCGCCAATTGCTCCTTATGTAGGCTCCTGGAACATATCAACTGAAAATCCAACGGATTTCACAGGATATTACTTCTATTCTGACGGCTATGCATCAAGAATTTACGGAAATGGTGCAGTCAGTCCTGTTATAGCCAGCTTTAACATTAATGATGATTCCTCATTATATGTTGATGAATGGGGAATCGGCTTTAAAATCGAAAACGACAGGCTCGTTGACAGCTATTCCAACGAAATACCTTATGCCGATATAGAATATCCGGTAACTGAATATATAGCACCGGATTTCTGTGGTTACTGGGCAACTGAAGACTATGTTCAAAAGCTGACAGATGAATACCTTTTCATTGATTTCAATGGTCCTTCATTTACATATATAAGCCCCGAAATTACCATTAACGGCCATGTTGAAACTATTTCTCCAATCTGCATATCATTGATTGATGACGAAACCGGCTACACAGAGACACTTTACATGGAATATGCAAACTCCCTCGTATCTGAGGACAACAAAGAATGGTTTCTGTTTTCATCATATGACTCAGAATATCAGGGACCTGAGAGCAACAACACTGAGCCTCTCAGTGAAGAAGAACAGATGCTTTCTGAAAGCTATCTCGGAGGCGTTCTCCCCTACGACCCTGATGAATATGCTTTAATCCAGCCCTATGTAGGCAAATGGTACAACGGGTCCTTAGGCTATACTTCAATCGCAGGCTATTATATCTACAGTGACGGATTTGTTTCAGAGGTTGAATATTCAGGTGCCGTAAGACCTATCGTTTCAGAATGCTACATCGACTTTGATGGTTCAATAGTTCTTTATGATATACCTTACACACTTGTTGACGGTGTTCTTACTGAACGCACCGGAAGACAGTTCTTCAAGACCGACAATGATTATCCAAGCTGGAGCTATTCGGAAGAGTTCTGTGGTGAATGGAGATACAACGATGAAGACGGAAATCCTACAGAAGAAGGCGTAATGATTCTTCCCGACTCTACTTATAGTTATTTCGAAAACAATAGTTTTAAGGTTGGTAATATACAGTCGGTATCAAATACCAGCATCGCTCTTATTGATGATGAAACCGAAGAGCCATTCCTTTATTTAAGTATGTATAGCTCGGATTCACTTGAAGTCTCCTATTCTCAGGATGATGGCGAAATCGGGGCAATGTATTACTATGGTCCTGCTTACGATGATAAAGCGGGCTGATTCAGCAGGTATTTCTTCAAACAGGTTTACATAATCAAAACAATCCTAAATAAAAAAACGGTCTCTGTATGCTATGTTACCAATCATGGCATATAAAGACCGTTTTTATTATGCTTTAATACTTTAATAAGCTTAGTTTACATACTTCACTGCTTACTGAAGTGTATATGCAATTCCGTTTTCGTCGAAAATGGCTCCTGTTGTAACCAATGCAATATCAAAATAAATTTTCACGCCTGCATCAATCATAATTTTTTCACTGTTAACAGTCCATGTAATTCCGGGATCAATGTCTTCATTCGCGAAGGTTACGGAACCGTCACGCATTATAGAGAAGGTTCCAATACTTTCCTCATCCACGTCATTGCCCCAGTAGCCAATGAGCTCGGAAGGAGTACCCTTCAGAGGATAACTGATTTCATAAGTATTGCACTCCCTGGTATAAATATTGCCTTCTGAATCAACAAGGTTGCCCTCAGCGTCAAATGTCAATTTAATGCTTGCGCTATCGTCATAACGGTTCAGAATAAGCTCGTTATCGCCGCTGCATTCATACGGGAAATACTCGACTGACGGAATTCCGTTCTGGTTGACAGGCTTCCATACAGAATCCGAATAAACTGTAAATCCGACGAATTCAAAATTTTCATCATATCTGTAATCCGTAGAGCCGTTGCTGATAAGCCAGTATCCTACGAAGGGGCGGATATATGAATATTTTTCCGCGTCATATTCATTGTCTACAGCAAAATATGTATTGCTCCAGAAATCGTCTTCCTCATATGAGCCGGATATTTCATCAGGATTTGTAGCACCTATGAAATACCAGTTTTCTTCATCCGTTGTTACAAGATGACCGGGCTCTTTCATATAGAGGAAATCAATTTCACCCGATACATCATCAATCATCGAGATTCTGGTAGGATATTGAGTTTGAACACTGCCGGTTATTGTAGCTCCGGGATAAACATAGGTAAATGCAGAATTTAAATGGTCGATGAACAGGTACTCATCTGAAAGCGCATCAGCATTCTCATCCTTTGACCAATATCCGCCAAAGTCCCAGGCAACAGCATCTGTCATAGGGAATTCAATGTAAGCAAAGGGTAATTCATTGCCATTGCTGTCAACAAGTTTATCATCCTTAATCGTAAAATCAATTCCCCAGTTTTCCGCACGGAGTGTAGCCTCATCCACGACAGTAACAGGCTCTGCAATGGGACAGACTGTTCCGTCAGCATAAATCATTGAAACATATCCATCTGAAAAGAAATAGTATCCTGTAGCAACAGTTGATTCCTCATCATAGATATTCCAGCCGCCTACAAAAGGAGCAATCGGTGCATATGCTTCAAGGTCATAAGCAACATCACCTCTGTAGACATTTGAAAAATAATAATTCTCTGTATACTCTACATACATTTCCCCATCTTCGGAATAAAAGCGGCTGTCAGGCTCGTCTACAGGCTCATCTGTAGGCTGTGCTACGGCCTCGGTAGGTTTTGCTTCCTCTGTCGGTACAGCTGTGGGTTCAGGTGTTGTAGTAGTATCATCTGCTACTGCCGCTGTCGGAGCTGCAGTAGGTTCATCCTTTTTTTCATCATTCTTTGAACATGCCGCTGTTAAGAGCATAACAAGCACAAGAACAATTGCCAAAATCTTCTTTTTCATTAAAAATACCTCTGATTGTAATAATAACCCTTATATTTAATTTTATTTTACTTTATAAAGCCACTTTGTTTACGATGCTGAAATACCGGCTACATTCAATGCATTCCAGTCAATCGGAATGCTGAAATACATGATACCGGTCTCAGCCCGGATGTAGCAGTCAGGTATAAGCTCCAGCTCATCAACTATACATACTTCAGGGAAACTGCTACTTCCTTCAGGATATTTCAAAAGTGTAATTGTGAATACAGCATCAGAAAGAATCTGTGTTGATTCAAATGAAGGAGCATTTCCCATAATCTCAACAAGTACAGGTTCTATGCCTGAAGCTACACGGTAGCTGTTCATTCCTCTTACGTCTTCATCCGACGAATAATCCATCATATTATTATTCGCATCATATACATTGATCAGCAGATCCGGCAGTTCTTCTCCACTTACTGAATCCCATGAAATAATCAGTTCACCCTCGCCGAAGCCATATTCTACATCATTGTCGACTAAATCAGAGTAATCATATTCCGTGCTGCTATCTCCAACATAACATGATCCGGTACCGCCTATATCTCCTTCTGTCCAGTCAATCGGAATATCATAATACCAGACACCGGTATCGGCACGCCTGTAGCATTCCGCAAGGCTGCTGCTTGAAGCATATGCATAGCTGTCAACCGTGTTATCCTTTGCAAGCACGATTTCAAATATTACCGAGCTGATATCCTCATTTGCCGTATCGGGATTGTTTCCTGAAATGTAGATCGATGAAGGCGTGAAGTAGTCAGGAATCGCATATACTTTTCTTACGCAATCGATAAGATCACGATCATCTGTGTACATTACATTCGTATATTCAGAAATTGCTTCGATGGTAAATCCTTCTGCATTGCAAAGCTGAATATCAAGGTCCGGAATCACATCGCTATGAGGACAGCCCCATGTAATCTCTACTGAACCTAAGGAACCGTTATAATCCTCCATCCCGCCTTCCCTTGCAGGAGCCTCTGTCACTTCAGGTGTAGGAGCCTCTGTCACTTCAGGCGTAGGAGCCTCTCTCACTTCAGGTGTAGTAACGGGTTCAGTTGTTTCCGAAGGCTTTACGGCTTCAGTTGCAGCAGCCTCCGTCGGTGTAGGATTGTCCTTTGTATTGTTCTCTTCATTCTTACTGCAGGCCATGCAAAGAACAAGTGAAAGAACAAGTACCATAGCAATAAACATTCTTTTCATTTTCATTTTTATGTGTCTCCTCCATAAAAAAATAATATAATAAAATATAA
>JAZQNG010000012.1:0-49730 GCA_045627205.1 Lachnospiraceae bacterium | reverse complement strand
AGACCGCTTGGCCTCCGACTTGGTAGGGTATTGATATATGAGTATCCCTTTATTGATAATTATATCCATAGTTTTCGGTCTTATTGTCGGGCTTATTTTTACAGGAGGAATGCGTGCCGAATTACATACGGTAAGCAAGGCCAATGAAGCAAAGCATTATATTAAGGACGGAAGCATGAAGCTTACTGAAAATAAGGATCTGTTTCTTTATAAAAAAATTGAACGTACTGAAAAGCCGAAAAGCAACACAGAGGAGAATAAGCAGTAAATATGAGATGTGCCAGATGCTATGTTGATGGTAGCTTTAACCCTGAAATTAATAAATATGCTTTTGGCTGTGTGATGATTCACGAAGACGGCGAAACCGAAGAATACTGCGGCTCCGGAAACAATCCCGGGGCTCTTGCGCAGCGTAATGTTTCGGGTGAGATGATTGCTTCTATGCTTGCTGTGAAATGGGCTCTTTTAAATGAATATGATCAATTGACTATATTTTACGATTATTCCGGAATTGAGTGCTGGGTCACAGGCAGCTGGAAGGCTAAAAATGAGCTTACACAGAAATACAGGGACTGGATGCAGGCTAAAAGCCGGGATATCAACATCTGTTTTAAAAAGGTTGCAGCCCATACAAATGACCTTTTGAATGAAAGGGCAGACAGGCTTGCAAAAGAAGGACTTCTAAAGGATTGCGGCATTCCCGAAATTTATAAAAAGAAATAGACATTGCCCTGAAAGTATATTATAATTATTTTATTAATTGTCTGGGGTGACTGTTATGAGTTTTTTTAAGGATTTGGAAGACAACGAAGAATTTCCGGAAATCGGGCAAGACAATGAGGAAGCAGCTGTAAATCAGCCTGTGGACGATTTTTTTGACATTGTTGAACCTGAACTTCCCGCAGAACCCGATAGCATTGAAGCTGAGGAGCCTGCTGAGGAGGTTGATATTTCCGGTCTGTTTGACGTTTCGGACGCTGCAGATGCTTCTGATGAAGCATTTGATGAAGAATACAATGATGCTTTGGAATATGATAATGACCGGGATGACCAGTTTACCATTATTACAAAGGGTACCATTATTAATGGCGGACTGATTTCTGACTGTTCACTTAATGTGATGGGTACCGTAAACGGTGATATAGAATGTATGGGTAAGCTTACAATTACCGGTAATGTTTCGGGAAATTCCACAGCTTCCGATGTTTTTGTAAATGCAAAGCGTCTTGACGGTAATATTGACAGTGAGGGCAGCGTTAAAATCGGCCTCGATTCTGTGGTTGTCGGAAATATTAAGGCTACTTCTGCCGTTATTGCCGGTGCCGTTAAAGGAAATCTTGATGTAAACGGACCTGTCATTCTTGATTCTACCGCTATTATTAAGGGTGATATCAGGGCTAAATCTGTTCAGATGAACAACGGTGCCGTACTTGATGGCCATTGTTCACTCGAATATTCTGAGGTTGACCTCGAGACAATATTTGAATAATTTTTGGAGGCATTATGGCTAAGTATAAGAGAGTTCTTTTGAAATTCAGCGGCGAAGCACTTGCCGGTGACAAAAAACAGGGCTTTGACGAGGAGACCTGTATTGCGGTTGCGAAACAGGTTAAGCAGATAGTAGATGAAGGGGTTGAGGTTGCCGTTGTAATCGGTGGCGGTAATTTCTGGAGAGGCCGTTCAAGCAATACAATTGACCGTGTTAAGGCAGACCAAATCGGTATGCTTGCAACAGTTATGAACTGTATTTATGTATCTGAGATATTCCGTTATGTGGGTATGGATACAAAGGTATTTACTCCCTTCGAGTGTGGAGATATGGCCGAGCTTTTCAGCAAGGACAAATGTGTAAAGGCACTTAAAAAGAACAAGGTTATTTTCCTTGCAGGCGGAACAGGACATCCGTATTTTTCAACGGATACAGCAACTGCCTTAAGAGCTGTAGAGCTTGACTGCGACATCATTCTCATGGCTAAGGCAATTGACGGAGTATACAGTGCAGATCCCAAGACGGATCCTTCGGCAGTTAAGTATGATACGATTTCACTTAAGGAGGTTTATGATAAAAACCTTAAGGTTATTGACCTTACCGCAACCTGTATATGTATGGAAAACAAGATGCCGCTGCTTGTATTTTCCCTTAATGAGGAAAATTCAATTATTAATAATGCTACAGGAAATTGTTCCGGTACAGTAGTTACTGCGGATTAATTATAGGAGGAAGATATTTTATGGATGAGAGAATTAAAGTTTACGAAGACAAAATGAAAAAGACCATGGATGTTCTTGCTGAAGACTATGCAAGTATCCGTGCGGGCCGTGCAAATCCCCATCTGCTGGACAAGCTGAAGGTTGATTATTACGGAACTCCGTCAGCACTCAATGCAGTTGCCAATATTTCAGTTCCCGAAGCAAGAGTCATTCAGATTCAGCCCTGGGAGAGCAAGCTTATCAAGGACATTGAAAAGGCCATTCTTGCATCAGATATCGGAATTACTCCAAGCAACGACGGCAGAATAATCAGACTTGTATTTCCTGAGCTTACCGAGGACAGACGTAAGGAGCTTGCAAAGGATATCAAGAAAAAAGCTGAGGGCGCAAAGGTTGCCATAAGAAATATCAGACGTGATGCCAATGACGCCATTAAAAAAATCGGAAAGTCCGGTGAAATCTCAGAGGATACACAGAAGCAGATTGAGGAAGAGATTAATAAGATGACTGAGAAGTTCTGTGATGATGCTGATAAGAAAATGGAAGAAAAGACAAAGGAAGTAATGACCGTATAAAAATTTATCCGGAATACCGTATAGCCTGATGACAGCCATATGCAGCCATCAGGCTTTTCAAAATATATAAAGGAGAGCTGCCATACAATAACTGGTCGGCAGCCGTATGCTTAATGGATAATAACGTAATTGCTTTGATTATCGGTGGTGTGTGTATAATTGCAGTTCTTGTGTATTATACTGTGTCCGGTAGAAGAAAGGCAGCCAAAAGGGAATATGAGAGAATTGTAAAGTCCTTTGGAAATGTACCTGACAATGAATATCTTTATGAAAAATATGAGTCCATCTCAAATTATTATTACAGTACCTATGAACAGCTTGTCAGTTCAGGAGATTATTGCAATGTAGATGATATCACCTGGCATGACCTTGATATGGACAGGATTTTTCTAAATATTAATAATACCCAGAGTTCAATCGGTGAGGAATATCTGTACCGTCTTTTAAGGACACCCTCGATTAAGCCTGATATCGTTAGGGAGCGAAGCAGGCTTATCAGCTTCTTCAGTGATAATGAGGATATCAGGATAGACATTTCACGCAAGCTTGCCTCTGCAGGAAAACTTCTTAAAATTTCCGTATATGAATATGTTAACAGACTGAATAATATTTCTGATGAATCAAATTCAGGTCACTTTCTTAAATTATTCCTGTTTATTGCAGCCTTTGCATCGATTTTCATCAATCCTGCCATAGGTGTTACAGGAACGATTATAATGTTTTTTGTAAATGTAATTACGTACTTTAAGCGTAAGGGCGAAATTGAGAAATACTATTCTGTTGTTGCGTATATGCTCCGTACAATAGATACCGCAAAGGATATTGCAGGTATTAAGGCTGCTGAGCTTGAAGATTACAGCAGAAGGCTTGATGAGCTTTCACAAAAATACGGCTCCATACTTAAGGGCGGCCGTATGATTGTATCTAAAAGCAATTCCGGAGATATTATTGAAACGCTGATGGATTATTTGAGAATGGCTTCACACATCGACCTGATACGTTTTAACAGAATGCTTTTAAAGATGAGAAGCAGCAGTGAGGATTTTTTTGAGATTTATGAGCTTCTTGGTCTTTATGATTCCATGATTGCGATAGCCTCCTATCGTAAGCTGATGAAGGAATGGTGTGAGCCTGAGCTGTCTGCACAATTTAAAGGACTTTCAGCTGAACAGCTTTATCATCCTCTTATTCAAAATCCGGTTAAAAATGATTTTAATGATGATAAGTGTGTTCTTCTTACCGGATCTAATGCGTCAGGTAAATCAACGTTTATAAAAACACTTGCCATTAATTCCATTCTTGCCCAGAGCATATATACAGTAATGGCACAGAGTTATAAGGCTGCATTTTATCACTGCATGACATCAATGGCTTTATCCGACAATCTCTCTGAGGGTGAGAGCTATTATATTGTTGAAATCAAATCACTGAAGCGTATCTGCGACGCTTTAAACGATAAGGTTCCGCTTCTCGTATTTATTGATGAGGTACTGAGGGGCACAAATACCCTGGAACGTATTTCGGCCTCAAGCCAGATTTTAAAATATGTTTCGCAAAGAAACTGTATGATGTTTGCCGCTACACATGATATTGAAATGACAAGTATACTTAAGGATTATTTCAGACTTTATCATTTTGAGGAAAATGTAAGCGATAATAAGGTTTTATTCGATTATAAGCTGAAAAAAGGTCCTGCAACAACCAGAAATGCAATAAAGCTTCTGGATATGCTCGGCTTTGAAAAAACTATTATTGATAATGCTACGGCGCAGGCAGATTATTTTATCACGAATAATGAATGGAAGCTAATACAATGAGTGAACATAAGTATGAGATGACACCTGTAATGGTTCAGTATATGAATATCAAGAATCAGTATAGTGACTGCATTCTGTTTTACCGTCTCGGTGATTTTTACGAGATGTTTTTTGATGATGCCCAGATTGCATCAAAGGAGCTTGAGCTTACACTTACAGGTAAAAACTGTGGACTTGAGGAGCGCGCACCGATGTGCGGTGTTCCCTTTCACAGCTCAGAGGGATATATTACAAAACTCGTTGAAAACGGACATAAGGTAGCAATCTGCGAACAGATGGAGGACCCGGCCCTTGCAAAGGGACTTGTAAAGCGTGAGGTAATACGTATTGTTACACCGGGAACCAATATAAATCCCCAGGCACTTGATGAGAGCAGAAATAATTATCTTATGTGCGTATACTATTGTGATAATACATTCGGCATTGCCAGTCTTGATGTTTCAACGGGAGATTTTTACATTCAGGAATGTGACAGTGTTACCAAGGCTAACGATGAAATATTAAAGCTGGCTCCCGCAGAGCTTATCTGCAATGATGCCTTTCTGATGTGCGGTATAGACCTGGACAGCTTCAGAAATAAAATGAATATTTCCATAAGCACTCTTTCTCCTGATTATTTTGAGGGAAGAAAATGCGAAAAGGTGCTTACTGAACATTTCAAACTCAAGGATGCGGCTGAGCTTGGCATAAACATTTATCCTGCTGCCAAGGCTGCTGCCGGAGCAGCACTCAGATATACCCTCGAAACCCAGATGATTTCGCTGGATCATATTACTAAAATTGTTCCCTATGTATCCGGGAAATATATGCTTATTGATAACCAGACAAGGCGAAACCTTGAGCTGACTGAAACGATGCGCGAAAAGAACCGTAAGGGTTCTCTTTTGGGAGTACTTGATAAAACACGTACCGCAATGGGTGCAAGAATGCTCCGTTCATATGTCGAGCAGCCGCTTCTTGAACGTAAGGAGATAGAGAAGCGTCTGGACGCGGTAGAGGAAATGAACGGCAATGTATTTGCCCGTGAAGAGCTCAGGGAGTATCTGAATGCAATTTACGACCTTGAACGTTTAGGCGGACGTATCAGCTATAGAAATGCAAATCCGCGTGATATGATTGCCTTTGGCAGCTCAGTAGCAATGATAAGCCCGATAAAACGTATTCTTTCAGATTTTTCATCAGAGCTTTTAAAGGATATTTATGAAAATCTGGACACACTCGAGGATTTAGGAAGCCTGATTGAAAATGCGATTGTTGAAGAGCCTCCCTTTTCCATCCGTGAAGGCGGAATAATTAAGGACGGTTACAACGAAACAATAGACGAATTAAGAAGGGCAAAAACAGAGGGGAAGACATGGCTTTTAGAAATGGAAAGCCGCGAAAAGGATAAAACCGGAATAAAGAATTTAAGGATAAAGTATAACAAGGTTTTCGGCTATTATCTTGAGGTAACAAATTCCTACAGGGAGCTTGTTCCTGCAGAATGGATACGTAAGCAGACCCTTTCCGGTGCAGAACGATATACGACTCCTGAATTGAAGGAGCTTGAGGATAAAATACTGAACGCGGAGGACCGTCTTTTCAGCCTTGAGTACAATATTTATACCGATCTGCGTGAACAGATTGCCGCAAATATTATCAGAATACAGAAATCAGCAAAACATATAGCCGTTATAGACAGTATCTGCTCCTTAAGCTTTGTGGCAGAGCACAACAGCTATGTCCGTCCGCAGCTGAATGAGGAGGGTATTATAGATATAAAGGCCGGCAGGCATCCGGTTGTTGAGCATATATGTAAGGATTCCTTCGTAGCCAACGATACTTATTTGGACAATGAAGGAAACAGGATTTCAATCATTACCGGTCCTAATATGGCAGGTAAATCCACCTATATGAGACAGACTGCACTTATTGTGCTTATGGCTCAGATAGGAAGCTTTGTGCCTGCAGCATCTGCCAATATCGGTCTTGTTGACAGGGTATTTACAAGAGTCGGAGCTTCGGATGACCTTGCTTCAGGTCAGAGTACTTTTATGGTCGAGATGAATGAAGTTTCCCAGATAATGAAGAATGCGACAGCCAAAAGCCTTCTTATTCTTGATGAAATCGGACGTGGAACAAGCACGTTTGATGGTCTTGCAATTGCCTGGTCAGTTGTTGAATATATCGGGAACAAAGATGTTTTAGGCGCTAAAACACTTTTTGCCACACATTATCATGAGCTAACCGAGCTTGAGGAAAGGCTTGACTGTGTTAAAAACTTCAGTATTGCAGTGAAGGAGCAGGGAGAGGACATTATTTTCTTAAGAAAAATAGTACCCGGAGGCGCTGATAAAAGCTATGGTATTCAGGTCGCCAGACTTGCCGGTCTTCCCGATGCCATATTATCACGGGCTAAGGAAATTGTGGAGGTTTTAAGCCTGAATGATATTAATTCAAAGGACAGAAGCTCAATGATTGTTAATGGTGAAGTGGCCTCAAAATACAGTACTCCGAAGCCTAAGAAGAATGATCTTGAGCAGAATCAGATGTCCTTGTTCTGTGACCGTAAATCAGATGACCTTCTTCAGGATATAAAAAACCTTGATCTTTCACAACTTACGCCTATTCAGGCACTTAATAAGCTTTATGAGCTTCAGGAGGAGCTCAGGGGCTGATATATCATATACGGAATTTTTCATAGTTCAATTTGAGTTGCGGGCTTTTTGGATTTTATCCATCTTTTGCTCGTTAAACTCGCGGCATGAGGATTATTATGAGCATTAGGATACTTGATAAAAATACAATTAATCAGATAGCGGCCGGAGAGGTTATTGACAGACCTGCCTCCATTATAAAGGAGCTGGTGGAAAATTCCATAGATGCCGGAGCCACGGCCGTATCAATTGAAATAAAGGGCGGCGGAATAGACCTTATCAGGATTTCTGATAATGGCTGCGGTATTGAAAAGGAGGATGTCAGGGTAGCCTTTGTGCGTCATTCCACAAGTAAGATTAAGGATGCCGGCGATCTGGCAGGTGTAACCTCTCTCGGGTTCCGTGGAGAGGCTCTTGCAAGTATTGCCGCAGTAGCGGATGTTGAGCTTATTACTAAAACTCCGGATGCTTTTTCGGCAACACATTTCAGGATTCTTGGTGGTGAAGAGCTTGAATTTGGCGAGCTTGGAGCGCCTGACGGTACAACCTTCATTATCCGTGATGTTTTTAAAAATGTTCCCGTAAGAAGAAAGTTTTTAAAGACGGCAAATACCGAGGGCTCATATTGTAATGAGGTTGTGGAACGTATCGCCCTTTCACACCCTTCGGTCAGCTTTAAATATGTCAACAATGGGCGCAATGTGATTTTTACAAACGGTAACGGTAAATTAAAGGATGTTATCCTGGGGATATACGGACGCGACATTGCACAGGAAACTGTCGGTGTTGAATATCCCTTTGAAGGCGGAAATGACGATTTTGCAGGCAGTGAAGACATTAAGGTTTCCGGCTGTATCTGTAAGCCTTTGGTTGCCCGCAGCAACCGCAATACACAGAACTATTTCGTAAACGGAAGATATATACGTCATCCTGCTATAAATAAGGCTATTGAGGATGCTTATCAGCCCTATATGATGCAGCATAAGTATCCCTTTACCGATTTATTTATTACTATTGATCCTGCAGCAATGGATGTTAATGTTCATCCATCAAAGCAGGAGGTTCGTTTTGAAAATCCTCAGGCTGTTTATAATGCGGTATTTGAGGCCTGCCGGGATGCTTTATCAGGACGTGCACTGATTCACAGAATGAATGAGGAAAAGCAGGAAAAGAAGCCCTCTGCCATGGAAAGAAGCGGTTCAAAGCCTGAACCCTTTGAACTCAACAGGAGAGAAAAACTGAAATCGGTAAATAGCAATGCTGCAGCTGAAATCAAAACTCCTTCAGAAAGTGCAGATATCCGGAAATTTCCTGTGGAAAAATCTGATAAGCTGATTTCGGATATCAATAAAGCTTTAAGGGAAAATTCTGTCAGCATAAAACAGGACAAAGCAGGTATAGAACTTGGCACTGTAGGTATACAACAGGACACTGCAGGTATAGAACTTGGCACTGCAGGTATACAACAGGACACTGCAGGTATACAACAGGACACAACAGGTATACATCAAAACACCGAAGGTGTAAAAAAGGATACTTCAGATATAAAAGAAAATCCTGAAAGTATTAATCAGGACACTGTAAATATAAAAGAGGACATGGTAAAGGAGGAGCCTGCCAAATATCATTACGAACAGGCATCTCTGTTTGACAGTCATATTGAAACAAAAAATGAGTTTACAAATGTATTTAAAAATGGCTACAGGATTGTCGGTCAGGTATTCGATACATATTGGATCGTTGAATGCCAGGGCTGTATGTATATGATAGATCAGCATGCCGCACATGAGAAAATCATATTTGAAAGACTTATGAGCAGGCAGGAGGAGGAAAAAACAGCAACACAGCTTCTTTCTCCACCGATAATATGCTCCCTGTCTGCAACTGAGGCTGATATTGTACAGAATTATAGTGAGGAATTAAGAAAAAACGGTCTTGCAGTTGAACACTTCGGCGGAAGGGAATATGCAATAAGCGAGGTTCCGTTAAATGATTTCGGACTTGATGCAAGGCAGCTTTTATTTGAACTTCTGGACGAGCTTGGCAAACCGGCAAATGCATTTTTAAGCCGTGAACAGAACAAAAAGGCTGTAGCACTCAGCATAAAGGAAAAGCTGGCCACCTGTGCCTGTAAAGCGGCGGTGAAGGGGAATACGGTGCTCTCTGAGGCTGAAGCCCGTGAGCTTTTGAGACAGCTTCTTGAGGCAGATAATCCGTTTAACTGTCCGCATGGACGTCCTGTAATCATAGATATGACAAAAAGTGAAATTGAGAAAAAGTTTAAAAGAATTGTATAATAAATTCCGGGGTAATTTATGGATACTTCAAAAAAGCTACCTTTACTGATAATTACCGGCCCGACTGCAGTCGGGAAAACGAAGGCCTCCGTAGAGGCAGCCTTACGGCTTAACGGTGAAATAATATCTGCTGATTCAATGCAGGTTTACAGGCATATGGATATTGGTACCGCAAAGGTCACAGAGGATGAAAAAAAGGGTATTCGTCACTGGCTGATTGATGAATTTGAGCCTGATGATGAGTTTAATGTTACCATCTTTAAAAGTCTTTGCGAAAAATATATACAGGATATCCATTCACGCGGTAAGCTTCCGATAATCGCCGGAGGCACCGGATTTTATATTCAGTCTGTCCTTTATGACATTCAGTTTACGGAATATGATGATGAGAAAAAAGACAGTCTTTTAGCTGAGCTGGAGCTTCAGCTAAGGGAGAGCGGTGAGGATGTCATGTTCGGACGGTTAAGGGAAATTGACCCTGAATATGCAGCTGTTATACATAAAAACAATACCCGCCGTGTATTAAACGGAATATGCTTTTATATGCTGACCGGGAAAAGGCTTTCTGAACACAATGCTGAACAGCAGCTGAGGGAAAGCCCCTACGATTTCAGGTATATTGTAATCAATGATTCAAGGGATCTGCTTTATGAACGTATAAACAGACGGGTAGATAAAATGTTTGAGGATGGCCTCGAGGAGGAGGTCAGAGGACTTCTGGAAAAGGGGTATTCACGCAGTCTTCCTTCCATGCTTGGTCTGGGCTATAAGGAAACGGCAGACTATTTATGCAATGAGTGTACAAAGGAGGAAGCCATAGAAATACTGAAACGTGACACGAGACATTTTGCAAAGAAACAGCTGACATGGTTTAAGCGTGAAAAGAATTTAATTGAAATCAATCGGCAGGAATATAAATCCGAGGATGAAATTATCGGTCATATTGTGTCAATAGCAGCAGAGCTTGTTTCCGATGTATGAATTTATGACGCTTTGAAAACAGTATTTTTCAATCTTTAATTATAGTTGGGAAATATATCTATATACTTTTTTTGTTTAGTGTGATACAATTATTCAGTGTGCGATTTTTACCAAGAGAGATGGAAAGGTCGCTTTATGGAGTATTTAAAAGTTAAGGATTTACCTGAGACAGAGAGACCATATGAGAAGTGTGTTAAATATGGTGCAGAGGTTTTGACGGATTCGGAGCTTATTGCAGTAATAATAAGGTCCGGAAGCAGAAACGAACGTAGTACGGAGCTTGCGTACAGGATACTTACGCTGCTTGATGGAAGAAAGGGACTGTCCGTTTTAAACCATGTTACCTACAAACAGCTTTTGTCTGTCAAGGGTATAGGTAGGGTTAAGGCAGTTCAGCTTTTATGCGTTGCTGAGCTGTCTAAAAGAATTTCAAGGACCGTTGGCCGGGAAAAAATAAGCTTTGATAATCCGGAAATGGTTGCAGGCTATTTCATGGAAAGCATGAGACATCTTGAGCGTGAGCAGGTAAGGGTTGTTTTCCTTGATATTAAGCTGCATCTGATCGCTGAAAAGGTGCTTTATGAGGGTACTGTCGGAATGGCACCGATGGAATCGCGTGAGATTTTCAGGGAGGGGCTGAAGTATGATGCTGTTTATTTCATATTGCTGCACAATCACCCTTCAGGAGATCCCGAGCCCAGTATTACCGATATATCCACTACAAAACGCATTAGAGATGGAGGCCATCTGATCGGG
This sequence comes from Lachnospiraceae bacterium, assembly GCA_045627205.1. Lineage (GTDB taxonomy): Bacteria > Bacillota > Clostridia > Lachnospirales > Lachnospiraceae > RUG11977. The sequence goes on along the minus strand of JAZQNG010000012.1, from coordinate 38,457 downwards.
CTTAGGCTTCAGGACCATATCATTATCGGCGATAACAGATATGTCAGTATGAAGCAGTCCGGCCTGATCTGATCCGGTTACTTTTAAGTTTTAACCGTTGATGTAAAGAAGAAAGGTTTTATTGTAATATGTCCAAGGTTTATGGAATTGATCTGGGTACAAGCATGCTCACCATATATTCAAAGGGTGATGGAATCATTTATGAAGAAAAAAATATGATTGCCGTGCTTGATGATAAAAAAGTGATTGCCATCGGAAATGATGCTTTTGAAATGTATGGTAAGGCACCCTCAAATATTGAGGTTTCTTATCCTGTACAGTATGGCGTCATAGCTGATATAAAAAACATGAGCTCGATGATTAATATGGTATTTGATAAAATCGGCGAGAAACATGGAAGAGTAACAGGCGGTGAATTCATAATCACGGTTCCCACCGATATTACTGAGGTTGAAAAAAGGGCGTTTGTTGATCTGATTGAGGATTCGGATGCCAATCCGAGAAGGGTACGTCTTGTTGAACGGCCGATTGCAGATGCACTTGGTGCAGGACTTAATGTTACCGAGGCAGCCGGAATGATGGTTGTTGATATAGGAGCCGATACTACCGAAATTTCAGTGCTTTCCCTTGGCGGTATTGTATTAAGCAGGATGGTGCCTGTCGGCGGCAATAAGATGGATATTAATATCGTGAATGCCGTAAGGAAGAATTATGCCCTTGTTATCGGGGAAAAGACAGCTGAGAATCTTAAAATCAGGCTTGGTACGGCTGTAAAGCCGATGGATGATGAAATAGAGAGCATGCGTGTTTTCGGACGTGATGTAATAAGCGGTCTTCCTATCACAAAGGAGATTGATTCCGCTTTTATTTATGATGCAATATATGAACATCTTGATACGATAGTTGATTCGGTTAAGAGCATACTTGAAAGGACTCCTCCTGAAATTGCCTCTGATATTATAGATTCCGGTATTTATGTTACCGGAGGTTCGGCTCAGATTAAAAATATGGACCGTATGCTTATTAATGCGACGGAATTGTTTGTCAATATCTGTGAAGATCCCGGCAATACTGTTGCACAGGGGCTTGGAAGAATTATTGAAAAGCCTGCTTATGACAGCCTTGCGGTTAAATTAAAAACACAGTTGCTGAGGGAATGATTAAATGAGACATACCGGCAGGAAAATTTCAATAAAACCTAAAATTTTATATATTTTCGCCACGCTTGTCTGTGTGGCGCTTGTTGTGCTGTCTTATATTTTTTCGGATGTGTTTGTTCCGGTCAAAACCGTAGTTTCAAACATATTTACACCTATGCAGAAGGGGATAGATACATTTGGCAGCAAGATATCAGATAAGCTGCAGCTTTTTTCCGACATAGAGGACCTGATTGCTGAAAATGAGCAGTTAAAGCAGGAGCTTGATGATGTTAAAAGTGAAAACCAGATGCTTACCCAGGAGAAATATGAGCTCAGTATGTACAGGGAATTATATGAACTGGATTCCTATTATCTTGACCTTAATAAGGTCGCAGCCCGTGTAATCAGCCGTGACCCGAACAGCTATGGAAATGAATTTATCGTTGATAAGGGCCTTGACGACGGCATACAGGTTGATATGAATGTCATGTGCGGCAACGGTCTTGTCGGAATCATTACCGAGGTGGGAAAAAACTGGTCGAAGGTAAGATGTATTATTGATGATAAAAGCTCAATCAGCGGTATGTTCCTTACTACCTCTGATAAGTGTATCGTAAAGGGCAATCTTGAACTGTTTGATGACGGCTATATCAATGTTGACATGATAAACATTGATGCTGATGTTTACGAAAATTATGAGGTTGTTACTTCGTATATCAGCGAAAAGTATCTGCCGGGTATTCTTATCGGCTATATAAGTAATATTACTACGGATACCAATTCCATGTCAAAAAAGGCTTATCTGACGCCTGCGGTTGATTTCAACCATATTGATGCCGTACTTATTATAACAACTTTGCGCGAAAGCCTGGAAGGATTTGAAGAATGATTTTTGAATCGATGTTTCTCTTTGTTGAGTTAATAATTGCATATCTTCTTCAGACCAGTGTATTCACAAATTTTCAGATGGCCGGTGTGGTACCGGATATCCTGATGATAATTGTCTGTACTGCTGCCTATACCCGCGGAAAAAAGGCCGGCCTTGTACTGGGCTTCATAAGCGGACTTCTTATTGACCTTACTTTCGGTAATGTTATCGGACTGTTTGCGTTTATGTATCTTACTATCGGGTATCTCTGCGGCTTTGCAAATAAAATATATCTCTATGATGACTATACAATCCCATTTGTACTGATCGGTGTATCGGAATTTGTATATAACATTTTTTATTATTTGTTTTTCATGTTTTTACAGGGAAAGCTGAATATCGGCTGGTATATCATTAAATATATGTTCCCTAAGGTTATTTATACTGTTTTTATTTCAATTTTAATATACAGATTATTAAACATGCAGCATATGTTCTGGTGTAAGAGGCCGGAAAGAATCAGGAAAGCAAAAAGAAAAATAGATGAAGGTACTTAAGCTTGTTTGGAAAAAAATAAAGGAAGTATTCAGAATCAGGCTGATATTTATGACAATATTGACCCTGGTTCTTTTTGGCATTCTTATCGCGAGGGTTTATAAGCTTCAGATTCTTGAGGGCTCTGACAGGCAGGAGGTTAAAACCACCGCGTCAGGTGCAGAATACAAGTCTGAAAAGTCAAGATATACTGAAAGTACAAGAGGTAATATATACGACAGAAACGGAAATTTACTTGCATACAACGTACAGAGCTTTTCAGTTGTTATGACTAATGCCGTTTCGGACATGACTAATGATGAAAAAAATGAAATGATTTTGAAGCTTATCAATCTTCTTGGAAAATTGGGAAATGAAATAGAAATCGATTTTCCGATTGTTTTAGATAAGCCGGGGTATACATATTACGACAATGAGGGGAATGAGCAGTATCAGCAGCCGGAGTTCCATTTTACGGTAAGTGGAAATGCAGAGCTGAGATTTAAAAAGAATGCATATGGTCTGACAAGTGTATCAAAGCTTTCAGAGGAACAGAAAAACGCAACGGCGGGAGAGGTTTATGAATTCCTCCGCAAAGGCGATAAATCTGTTGCAATGTTTGGTATTTCCGATGAGTATTCCGTCGAGGATACACTTAAAATAATGGCTATACGCTATACCCTGTTTACTCTTTATCCGCAGTATTCGCAGTTTACGCTTTGCAGTGACGTCGACGAAAAAACAATAGCAGCGGTAATGGAATACTCAGGCGATATTCCCGGTGTTGAAATAAAATCGCAAATGCAGAGGGGATATAACGACAGTATATATTTTGCCCATATCCTCGGCTACACGGGATTTGCGAATGAGGATGAGGTTGAGGCAATGAATGACGGGCTTGCAAAGCCGATTTATTCCACAAGCGATGTAGTTGGCAAAACCGGAATAGAAAAGGAAATGGACAGTACCCTGCGCGGAAAAAAGGGTGAAATTTCCCTTACCGTCAATTCGCTTAACAGGGTTGTTTCACAAAAGACAATAACTGAACCGCAGATAGGAGACGATATATATCTTACTATTGACCGTGAGCTTCAGATAGCCACCTATCATATACTTGAGAATAATATCTGCGCTATCCTCCGTTCTAAAATCGTAAATTCTATGGATTATGGCGGAAAGGGTGAATCTGCAAGTAAGATCACGATTCCGATTTATGAGGTCTACAATGCATTTTTTGATAATGAAATGCTTGATCTTCATCATTTCAATGCAGAGGATGCTTCAGCGCTTGAGAAAAAGATATATGAAATATATGAGGAACGTTATGCTGTTGTTAAGCGTGACCTGAAGGCCATCCTTTCCTTTGATACTCCGACCGCAGGCAATATGCTTTCGGATGAGAACAGGGAGTATGTTTCCTTCATTTATTCAATGCTGAGGAATAACGGTATAATCAGTAAGGTTGATGATAAGGACAGTGTGTATGTTTCTTATCAGGACGGATATCTGTCCTTGAGTGAGCTGATTCGTTATGCCATAGATAATGACTGGGTTGATTTTGGAAAGCTCGGAATTAATCTTGATTATAACACCAACCGTGAAATCTACGATAAGATATTAAATTATATTTTTGATGAGATTTCAGACGATAAAAATTTTGAAAAGCTCATTTACCGCGTACTTATTTTCAGCTATAAGATAAGCGGGCGTGAATGCTGTATGCTGCTCTACGACCAGGGTGTCCTTGAGTATAATCAGAATGACTACCTGAAGCTTCAGAACGGGAATGTTTCAGCTTACGACTTCGTGATGGACAAGCTTACGAATCTCGAAATCACCCCAGGTATGCTGGCACTTGAACCCTGCAGCGGATCGATCGTTATTACAGATCCAAGGAACGGAGACGTTCTTGCCTGTGCAATATATCCAAGCTATGATGTGAATATGCTTGCGAATAAGATTGACTATGATTATTACATGAAGCTTATTAATAATAAGGCAACTCCGCTACTGAACAGAGCTACACAGCAGATGACAACAACGGGATCTACATTTAAGCCGCTTATGGCACTTGCAGGTCTCGGTGAAGGAATTATTACAATCAATACACAGATTGAGGATAAGGGTATTTTTGAGGAGGTCGATCCCTCACCTAAATGCTGGAAATATCCCGGAAATCATGGACGGATTAATCTTACCCAGGCAATTCAGCACTCCTGCAACTATTTCTTTTATTCCGTCGGCTATTCAATGTCTCTTGATGTAAACGGAAACTACAGTGACAGTCAGGGTATAGCAAAAATTCAGAAATATGCAACAATGTTCGGCTTTAATGATAAGTCGGGTGTTGAGGTTCCCGAAAGCAAACCGACAATATCACAGACTGACGTTGTACGTTCCTCAATCGGTTATAATCATAGTTTTGCGCCGATGCAGATTGCAAGATATGTTACCGCTATCGCTAATAAAGGCAAGGTTTATAATCTGACACTTATTGATAAAATTACAAATATTGAAAAAAAATTAGTTGTTAATAATTCAGCGACAGTGTATAATAATATAGATATTTATTCGGATTCTCAGTGGAATGCGGTTCAGAAGGGAATGTACGACGTTGTAAATACTTCGGCAAACAGTCTGAATACGCTGTATGGCGATCTTGGCTTCAAGGTGGCCGGAAAAACCGGTACGGCTCAGGTAAGTCTTACACATCCGTCACATGGTCTTTTCATTTCCTTCGCACCCTATGAAAGTCCGGAAATCGCAGTCGCCGTTGTATTGCCGAACGGATATGCATCTGCAAATGCGGCTAAGGTTGCACGTGAGGTTTACGGACTTTATTTTAACGATGAAAATAAGGAGGAACTGCTGAGCGGTGATATGACCACCACAACCGTTACAAACATTACTGTATCGGATTAAACGGTTAATGTGAGCACAGGAGATAGGTATGGATAATTCTGTAGTTATTAAGGGAAGTAAAAACGGAATAACTGTTGTCCTTGACGAAGAACTGGATTTTGATGAGCTCAAGAGAAAGGTTGCCTTAAAATTTCAGGACAGCTCCAAGTTCCTTGGTGAAACAAAAGCAGCAGTTTCTTTTGACGGAAGAACTCTTTCCGAGTCAGAAGAGAATCAGCTGGTAGAAATAATCAGGGTATATTCAAAGCTTGATGTGGTATGCGTACTGAATAAGGATGATGAGAGAAACAAGAAATTTGAACAGGCTGTTGATACATCCATCAGTGATTATAATTCTGTAAATGCTAAGCTTTATCGGGGAAATTTAAGGTCAGGTCAGTCTGTTGAAATGGAAACGGGTGTTATTATTCTGGGAGATGTAAATCCCGGTGCAAGTGTCATTTCAAACGGAAATATCATTATTCTGGGTGCACTTAAGGGAATGGCTTATGCCGGTGCAGGTGGAAATAAGGACTGCTTTGTTATTGCGCTTGATATGAATCCGATGCAGATAAGGATTGCCGATGTAATTGCAAGAGCACCGGATAAGCCTGATAAATCAGGGCATGCGCCCAAGGTCGCATATCTGGATAACGGCGCAATATGCATTACGGAGTATTCAAAGGATATTGTAAATCTATTAACGATAAACTAATGGAGGTTTTGTAAAATGGGAGAAGTAATAGTTGTAACTTCCGGTAAAGGCGGTGTTGGAAAAACAACTACCACTGCAAATGTCGGTACCGGCCTTGCGAAGTTAGACAAAAAGGTTGTTCTTATTGATACGGATATAGGCTTAAGAAACCTTGATGTTGTTATGGGCCTTGAAAACAGGATTGTATACAATCTTGTTGATGTCATTGAAGGTAACTGCAGGATTAAACAGGCACTTATTAAGGATAAACGTTATAATAATCTTTATTTGCTTCCTTCTGCACAGACAAGGGATAAGACAGCTGTTACTCCCGATGAAATGAAGCTTTTATGCGATCAGCTTAAGAGCGAGTTTGATTATATCATCATTGACTGCCCCGCAGGTATTGAGCAGGGTTTTGAAAATGCGGTTGCAGGTGCTGACAGGGCGCTGGTTGTTACGACACCCGAGGTTTCTGCAGTACGTGATGCCGACCGAATTATCGGACTTCTTGAGGCTCATGAAATGAAGAGAACAGACCTGATTGTAAACAGGTTAAGAATGGATATGGTTGCTTCGGGCAATATGATGTCCAGTGATGATGTTGTTGAAATTCTTGCCGTAAATCTTATCGGTATAGTACCTGACGATGAGGGCATAATTGTTGCTACCAATAATGGCGAGCCGCTTGTCGGAGATGAGAGCAAAGCGGGTCAGGCTTATCTTAATATCTGTAAAAGAATACTTGGCGAGGAGGTTCCCTTCCTCGATCTCAATGCAAAGAAAGGCTTCTTCAGCAGATTATTTAAGAAGAACTAGGAGGCGTGATATGTCATTTTGGGATAAATTTTTCAAAAAGGAACCAAAATCAGCAAATAATGCCAAGGACAGACTTAAGCTGGTTCTTCAGTCTGACCGTACCGGACTCCCTCCTGAGGTAATGGAAAAAATTAAAAATGATATTATTGAAGTGATTTCCAAATATGTTGAAATTGATAAGGAAGCGCTTGATATCAATATTTCCAATGAACCTTCGGAAGAGGGAACACTTTCTCCTACACTGTTTGCTAATATTCCTATAAAAGAAGTAAAGAGAAATAAATGATACTGAATTTTATCAAAAAACATATTTTCCCGTTTCAGGATTATAATTTCAGGAGCTTCAGCCTTTCACTTCTTCTGGTTGCATATGCTCTTGGTTTTATAGGAGTATATCTGATAAATATACTTGATGATACCGGTGAAAATCTGTTTATGAAGCAGATACTCGGCTTTGCCGCAGGCTTGTTTTTTGTAATACTGATATCTCTGGTGGATTATCATCTTTGGGGAAAGCTGTTTATTATTCTCTATATTGTCGGAATCGCATTGTTGCTTATTTGTAAATACAGTAACAGTCTTCCGATTTACGGCTGGAGTCATTATGATGCCAGAAGAAGGATTAAAATCGGCGGTGATCCTACCGCAGGTGAAAAAAACAACGGTTTTGAGTTCATGCCTTCTGAAATAACTAAAATAACCTTCATTATCTTTTTTGCCAAGTTTTTTTCGATAGCTCAGAAATATATAAAAAAGATATGGGTTTTAGGTCTGGCAATAGTTTTCATGTTTATTCCGGCATATATGATTTTTGACCAGCCTGATTTGTCTACCACGGTTGTAGTTGTTACAGTATTTGCAATTATGGTTCTGATTTCGGGTGTTCCGTATAAATTCATTGTTCCGATAATTGCTATTGCTGTACCTGCACTGATTGGATTTTTCTGGTATATACAGCAGGAGGGTCAGAAATTATTAACTGAATGGCAGCTTAACCGTATTAATTCAGCACTTCATCCTGAGGATTATCCTGAATTAAGATACCAGCAGGACAATGCACTGGCGGCAATTAAACAGGGAAACATGCTTGGAAAAACGCTTACGAAAAGTGAGGCACTGCGCGGAACGAGACTTGTTCCCGTTGTAGAGAGCGATTTTATATTTACTGCGGTAGCAGAGGAATTCGGCTTTATCGGTTCGTTAGCTGTCCTGATTTTATTTTTGATTATGATTCTGCTTATTATCAGAATCGCAAGACGTGCAACAGATAAATTAGGTACCATGATGGCAGTAGGCTTTGGGGCGCTTATTCTGACACAGGTATTTATAAATATAGGAGTAGTAACATCTCTTCTTCCCAATACAGGTATTCCCTTACCTTTTATGAGTTCAGGACTATCGGCCCTGCTTGTTAATCTGGGTATGCTTGGAATTCTTCTGAATATTTCAATTCAGACAAAGGCAAAGGAAGTAAGTAAGGCGAAGGAAGAGAAGGATGATCTGGGGTTTATTGATGTTTAACGGAGGGGTAAATGAATATCGGTTTTATCGCACATGATGCGAAAAAAATATTAATGCAGAATTTTTGTATTGCTTATAGGGGGATTCTTTGTAAGCATTCCTTGTATGCTACGGCTACAACCGGCAGATTGATTGAGGAAGCTACAAATCTGCAGGTACATAAATTCCTGGCAGGACATTTGGGTGGTGTTCAGCAGCTGGGTTCACAGATTGAGCACAATGAGCTCGATATGCTCATTTTCCTTCAGGACCCGTTGAATCCTAAGGTTCATGAGCCGAATCTTTTTAATATTGCCAAGCTGTGTGATACCCATAACGTTCCTTACGCTACCAATTTAGCTACAGCAGAACTGCTCATAAAGGCTTTGGAACGTGGAGACCTTGATTGGCGTAATCTTGTTAAATAAAGACATTTCAGTGTCGGATTGGAGTAATTGTGAAGAAGTTAATGTTTTGTTTTATCAGCATATGCCTTATTTTATCAGGATGTGAAGCTAAGCAGACCATTACTTCTTCTTTTTTTGTTCCCGATTTTGACGATGAGGAGATTTCCTACGAGGTTGATGATGTTGCTGTCAAGGACAGCATGATAGAGGACAATTCTGAGTTTCTGTATGAGGATATCTGTTTTGAAACGGATTATATCTCTAACGGAAATGAATTTGATTTCGTAGGAACGGCAGAGGGCTGCTATTGTGTTACGGACCGCACCGTGATTTATTCAAAAAATATATATGAACGTATGTATCCCGCAAGTACAACAAAGCTTCTCACCTGCCTTACTGCTGTAAAGTATGGAGATCTTGATAAGGTTGTGGAAATTTCGGAGGATAATTGCGGAATTACTATCCGTGGCGCACAGCTCTGCGGTTTTATGAAGGGCGACCGTCTTACAATTAAACAGCTTCTTTACTGTCTGATGATTCACTCCGGAAATGATGCTGCAGTTGCCATTGCAGAAGGTGTAAGCGGAAGCGTAGAGTCCTTTGTGGAGCTTATGAACAGGGAGGCAAAGGCACTTGGAGCCAAGGATACACATATGGTAAATCCGCACGGTCTTCATGATGTGAATCATTATACTACACCATATGACATTTATCTTATTTTTAATGAATGCCTGAAATCAGATTTTCTTATGGAGCTGATTTCACAGCGTCATTATACCTGTGAATTTACAGGCGGTGACGGTTCACCAAAAACACTTGACATGGAGGCTACAAACCTTTATTTCGCAGGGAAGAAGACGCCTCCGGATAATATTACCATTCTTGGTGGAAAAACAGGAGTTACATCGGCTGCAGGATACTGTCTTATCATTGCCAGCCGCGATCAGAATGATAAGCTATATATAACAGAGGTATTTAAAAGCGATTCCTATGACAATTTATATAATGATATGAACGAATTGTTAAAACTGTGCAAATAATCATTTATTTTCTTGCTAATTTTGGTAATTTGTTATATAATAATCTCAGGTTGATACATAGCTTAACAAACAGTCGGGTTTACCGAAATATATCATAATCTTTTAAGAATGTTATCATCCGAAAATAAACGGAAGGGGCGATAGTTATGGTTCAGATTATAGCCGGTGGAAAAGGTAAGGGTAAAACAAAAATTCTTTTAGATAAGGTAAATACAGGTGTTGAAAGTTCAAAAGGCACGCTTGTTTACCTTGATAAAAATACAAAGCACATGTACGAGCTGAATAAAAGAGTTCGACTGATTAATGTTAGTGATTATTTGATTACAAATTATAGTGAATTTCTTGGTTTTATATGTGGTATTGCATCTCAGGATCACGATCTTGAAACAATTTATCTCGACAGCTTCTTAAATCTTTCCTGTATAGAAGGAACCGATATCAGTTGTGAACCCATTATTAAGAAAATTGAAATGATATCTACAAAGTTCCAGGTGAATTTTGTTATCAGTATGTCATTGAATATAGATGAAATTCCTGAATCAATTAAGGACATGGTTATTGTAGCATTATAAAGAGTTTTTTCTGCTGCTGCGTAATGCAGCAGCAGAATTTTTTAAGGCTTTCGGTATTAAGAAATGAGTAATTACAGAAATGAAAAAATAGTAAATATCAATTCACGACGCGGCAGCGGTGACAGACGGAACAAAAAGAAAAACAGTCTTTTTTCCAAGTTTCAGCCTGAATACATCGGTGTTATTATTTTTTTGCTTATTCTTGTAATTATGGTTTTATATATTGTTGTATTCAGCAAAAAAAACAAGGCTTCAATTTATGAGGTCCAGGCAGATGATAACGCTATGGAAACAGTATTCCGTGGCATTGCTTTAAGACAGGAAAAAATCATAGAATGTGATTATTCCGGTTTTATAAACTATTATGTACAGAATGGAAAGCGTTCAGCTAAAAATGGCGTGATTTACAGTGTAGATGAAAGCAGTAACCTTTATAATGAGATTTCATCTATGATAGGTATTGACCGTCTTGCGGATAATGATATTAAATCAATTAAGAATGTAATATACGGATATCTTGACGAATATTCCGATTTTAAGATAAATGAAGTATCTGAATTCAAGAATGAGATCAGTGATACTATATATTCCCTGGTAAATGATAACAGTATAGAGAGTATGAAAAGCATTAACGCCGGAGATTCGGCTTCTGCATTCCATATAAAGAAAACAGATACTTCGGGTGTCCTTTCGTATAAGTCAGATAATCTTCTTGGACTAACCTTTGAAAATGTTACTGCCGAGATGTTTGAAAATAAGTATGAACTTGATAAAAAGAATCTGAAATCAACAGGCCTGATTTCACAGGGGGATTCTGTCTGCAGGCTTGTTACTGATGATAATTGGCAGATTGCGGTTAAGGTTCCGGAGGAAATGTATTTAAAGCTTCTTGAAAGGAGCTCGCTTTCAATATATATTAACGATTATTATCTTCCTGTTACAGGAGAGCTGAAAACTGTCCAGAAAACAGATGGTTATTATGCATTGATTTCCCTTGAGAAATATATGTCGATGTATATAGATGAACGTTTTCTTGATATTGAGTTGATGGTTGATGATGATTCAGGACTTAAAATTCCGCTCAGCTCCTGTATTGAACGTCAGTTTTACTCAATTCCGCTGACTATGTTTGTGGAAAATGAAAACTACAGGGGAAAAATCCTTCTCCGAGAGGCCTATAATGCAAACGGAGATCTGGTTTACGAGGCAATCTATCCTTCTAAATATTTCAGCGACGATGCCTATGCTTATATTGATATGAATGTCCTTAATGAGGGGGATATTCTCATAAACAATGAAACAGGAGAACGATTAAGGGTGAATGCGGTTTCATCCATTTCCGGTGTGTTTAATGTAAATAAGGGCTATAATCAGTTTGTCCGTATTGAGAAAATACGAGGTAACGGTGAGTACCTGATCATAAAGAAAAATACTCCGGACGGTTTAAGACAGTATGACCATATTGCACTGAATGCGGCGGATGCAGTGGATCAGGCAATAATCTACTAGTTTATCTGAATTTCAGCTGAATTCAGCTCATATTGAATTGGAGAGCATTATATGAGTGATATAAAAGCAAATCTGGAAGATGTTCGCACTAATATAACAAATGCAGCCCTGAGGGCGGGCAGGAAGCCCTCGGATATAAAGCTTATTGCTGTTTCAAAAACTAAGCCGGTTGAAGATATCAGGGAAGCAGTGGACTGTGGCATTATGACCTTTGGTGAAAACAGGGTTCAGGAGCTGACAGATAAGATTTCATATTTTGATAGCCTTGATATTGCTCCGGAATGGCATCTTATCGGCCATCTGCAGACGAATAAATGTAAGTATATTGTCGGAAAGACCAGACTTATTCATTCTGTCGATTCATATAGGCTGGCTGATGAACTGAACAGGGAATCTGTTAAAAAATCAGTAATAACAGATATTCTGATAGAGATAAATATTGGAAATGAAGAAAGCAAGTTCGGAGTAAAGCCTGAAGGCTGTGAAGTTCTTATCAGGGAAATTGCTGTTTTACCTAACATAAGAATCATGGGACTGATGTGTGTTGCACCTTTTACTGAAAATCCTGAGAGCAATAGGGGATTTTTTAGGCAAATGAAAAATTTAAGTGTTGACATTGCTTCAAAAAACATTGATAATGTTAATATGTGTGAACTCTCTATGGGAATGACAGGAGATTATCAGATTGCCATTGAAGAGGGCGCAACCATGGTACGTGTAGGTACCGGCATTTTTGGACAAAGAAATTATCAGATTTAATAAGGAGAGGCTTGATTATGGGATTTATTCAGAAAATGATATCTTCCTTTAAATATGAGGATGAAGATGATGATGAGTTAGCATTTGAAGCATATGAAAAAAAGGAAGATGAGAAGGAAAGACAGAAGGAACAGCGTCAGGTTCATAAGGCCAGAAATGATGTAAGGGATGACTTCTCTGATTCTGATTACAGGATATCGGACAGCTATTCCAAGCCTATGGCTAACGGAACCTCACAGAAGGTGCATACTGTCAGCAACTATAATACAACTACATATGTTGAGAACAGAAACAACAGTAAATCCCTTAGAATTGAACGTCCCCAGAACAGCAAGGTTATTCCTATCAGTTCAACAAACAGGGGAAATGAGGTTTGTCTGATGAAGCCCCTGAATTTCGAGGATTCACAGGATATCTGCGATGTTCTTCTCTCAGAACGTATTGCAATTGTAAATCTTGAGCAGCATGACAATGTGCTTGCACAGAGAATTATGGATTTTATTTCCGGTGCGGTTTATTCGATTAATGGTAAGCTTTTCCCTATTTCAGGACGTATTTTTATCATTACTCCAGAATCAGTTGATATTTCAAACGATTATAACGAGCTGATTGAACAGTCAGGATTTGATGTTCCAATATTTAAGAATTGATATGATTTTGGAGGTAATTAAACGTGCTTACACCTGTTGAAATCCAAAGCAAGACCTTCAAATCCGGCGGTCTTGGTTATGATAAAAAGGATGTTGATTCATTTATCCGTGAGGTTTGCAAGAGCTATGAAAATGTATACCGTGAAAATATGGAGCTTAAGGATAAGCTTGCTGTTTTAAATGAAGGTATACAGTATTATAAATCTATTGAAAAGACAATGCAGAAGGCGCTTGTCCTTGCAGAGAAGACAGCAGAGGAAACAAAGGTAGCAGCTAATAAGGACGCAAAGAGAATTGAAAAGGAGGCTGCTGCAAAGGCAAATATTATGCTTGCTGATGCGAAGAATGAGCTTGACAGGCTTCATTCACAGACTATAGCACTTATTCAGCAGTATGAGAAATACAAGGTTCAGTTTAAGAATCTTGCAAAGGCACAGATTGAGCTTATTGAATCGGATGCATATTCAATCAATGTTCAGAAGCTGGATGCTTTTATTTCTGAAAATGCTTCTGCAGGTAAACAGAATTCGGAGAATGAAGTAAAGGAAATTACTTCAGAGGAGACAGAGACAGATTCAAGAGCTGAAAAATATACGGAAGAACAGGATGACGATTTCGACTTTTCCGATATTGAGATTGACGGTCAGGAAGAGTTTGATTTCCTCAGTCAGACCTAAGACCTGTCTGCGTTAATATATGAACATCGGGGAGATACGTATATGCGTACTCCCTGTTTTCCTTTTTGGAATAAATTTAAATTTGTATGAAAGGCGTGAAATATCATATGAAAAAAAGAAACTGGCTGATTGTTTCGGTTTTAGCTTCTGCGCTGCTGATTTTCATAGATCAGCTAACAAAATATCTTGTCAGACGTGACCTTGCCGATGGTGATTTTGTCATCTGGGACAAGGTGTTTAAGCTTACCTATCACAAAAATACAGGTGCTGCCTGGGGAATTCTTACCGGAAAGGTAGATTTTCTGGTGATTTTAACAGTATTGATTATTGCAGCCGTTATTTTTCTGCTGATAAAGCTTCCTACCGATACAAAATATAATGCCATTCATATTATAGGTATTTTTGTTTTTTCCGGTGCCATCGGAAATATGATAGACAGACTTTATTTTAAGTTCGTTACTGATTTTCTTTATATTGAACTTATTAATTTTCCTGTATTTAATATTGCGGACTGTTATATTACATTTTCAATGTTTATTCTTGCCTTTCTTATTATTTTCAAATATAAGGATGAGGATTTTGATTTCCTTAAAAGAAAGAAAAAGCAGGACAGTATAAATACTGATAGTGAAAATAAAGCTGAGCCGTAATTGGGTTTCAGGCAGATGTTTTTAAGATTTTAGTCTGTTTTTGGAGAAGTGTTAAAGCGATGGCTGATATAAACCGTTATATCCTTGAGGAAGATTATGAAGAATGTAGAATTGATAAGCTGCTGGCAGAGTTCAATCCTGAACTCTCCAGGAGCTTTATTAAACGTATAATTGAAGAGAGTGGCGTATTTGTAAACGGTAAGCCTGTTAAGGCCAGTTTTAAGCCGAATGGTGGTGATGAGATAGTAATATCCATTCCTGATAAGGTGATTCCTGATATTGTCCCTGAAAATATCCCGCTTGATATTGTATACGAAGACGATGACATCATTATCATAAATAAAGAAAAAAATATGGTTGTTCATCCTGCTGCCGGTAATTATTCCGGTACAATAGTCAATGCACTGATGTATCATTGCAGGGATAACCTTTCGGGCATAAATGGTGTACTGCGCCCCGGAATTGTTCACCGTATAGATAAGGATACTACCGGACTTATTGTAGCCTGTAAAAATGATTACTCGCACAGGAACGTCGCTGAGCAGCTTAAAAATCACATTATAACGAGACGATATGAGGCAATAGCACTTGGAATATTTAAGGACGCTTCGGGCCGGGTCGATGCACCTATCGGAAGAAATCCTAACGATAGGAAAAAAATGGCAATAAATGAACAAAACGGTAAAAATGCAATAACGAATTATACGGTTTACGGAACAGTAGACAGAAGGTTTTCCCATATACAGTGTATACTTGAAACAGGTCGTACCCATCAGATAAGGGTACATATGGCCTCGCTTGGGCATCCGCTTCTCGGGGATACCGTATATGGTCCTGAAAAGGGTTTTTCAAAGGTTTTTGGAATTGAACTCCAGGGACAGTGTCTGCATGCGGGTGTTCTTGGACTTGTTCATCCGGTAACAGGGAAATATATGGAATTTTCTGCGGAACCTCCCGGATATTTTAAGAAAATTCTTGAACATAAGGATTAAGACAGGAGAAAAGAATTGAAAAGAGCAGCATTTGATTTAATATATAAAGCAGATAAAATTGACAGCTGTCCTGTGATTGTTCTGGCCGGTGCTGTTGGTGTCGGTAAAACTTCTCTTCTGACGGACTATATTAAATCGAATTATGACAGCTTCATCTATGCTGATATTGAAAATGACAGTGACCTTCGTCTTTATTTATCAGGTGTTGATGAAAATAAGCCGATAAAGCAGATTTTATATAAATATTATGGTATTCCATATGATACAGGCTTAAACATTCCTTTTGTCCTGGATAATTGTGATTCTGATAACAGGCTTATTTCATGTATAAAAAACAGCTCGGAGGATATCGGGATAAAACTGTTTATTTCAGTTTCCTCATTTTCTGTTTTCAGAGCTGATGGATTAATTTCTGTTATTCAGCTTTATCCTTTAACTTTTGATGAATTTCTTGATGCAACCGGGCATGAATGGTATAAAAATATAATTACCGGTCATTTTGAAAACAAAAAGAAAATACCGGATATGATTCATTCTGAAATATTGAATCTTTTTGAAATATATATTAATACAGGCGGCTATCCCGCTGTAATAAATGAATTTATCCGATATGATTCAATTGCATATCTGTCTGGTATAAAAAAACAGATTAAGGCGGGCGTAATTAAGTCAGTCTGTGACGGATGCACCGGAAATAAAGCCGGAAATTTATCCGTTTCGCTTATAAAAGAAATTCTTGATGCTGTTTTTATAACCTATGAAAAAAAGAACAGAAAATTTATGTATAGCACTATAAGGAAGGGGATTACAGAAAAAATCAGCAGCCCCTCCGTTGATTATCTCTGTGATACAGGTGTTCTTCTTAAGCAGGAGATATATCCCGATAAATCAAATGGATTTCGACTTTATTTTTGTGATTTCGGTCTTTCGAAAACAGATTCAAAGGAATTTGTATTATCGGATGAGTCCGATGTACCCTTTAAACGTGCACTTATGGAAAATTATATTTTTCAGACCATGCTCGCCTGCGGTATTGAATCCTATTATTGGGAAAGCGGAACAGGTGCAGTGGTTGATTCCTGTATTATGACGCAGAAGGGTATTGTTCCCTTACAGATTAAGCTTCCCGGAATAAACAATTCTGTTAGTTCAATGAATTTTTATGAAAAATTCAATAGTAATTTATTGATAAAAATTAATCTGGATAACTTTTCATTCAACGATAATATATGGAATATACCTATATATGGTATTTCACTTTTGAGTAACATCAATAAGTAGTCTGTGCCATATGCATAAGCTTCAATCTCGCTGTAGACAACTGTAGAATTGCTTTAATGCTATATTTTTATTGAAATAATTAATTCTTCTTTTGTCATAATTTCTTAATATTTTTACTTGACAAAACCATTCTATTACGATAGAATTTACTTGCTTTCCTTTTATACCATTATGTATATTATTCAGTGTATAAAGAAAAGCATTTGAAGGGTAAATTTATTTTGTGGGTGGAGTACAATGGAAGATATCAGATTACATGAAGGCGAATTAAATGTAATGGAGCTGCTTTGGTCGAACAAGGTTCTTGCGGCTAAGGATATAGCGAAAATCATTAAGGAGTATATCGGCTGGGAAAAAAATACTACCTATACAGTCATCAAGCGTCTGATAGATAAGGGTGCCATTGAACGTGAAGAACCCGGGTTCTTATGTAAGGCGGTTGTTACGAAGCAGCAGATACAGACTATAGAAACCAAGGCTTTACTGGACAAGCTTTTTGCCGGATCCTTTACAGCTATGTTTAATGAATATATTAAATCAAGATCCTTAAAGGCATCGGAAGTTTTGGAAATTGAAAAAATCATAAAAAATTACAGACCTTAACGGGTCTGTTTTTTTTATGCCTGTAACAGGTTCTTTTGGAGCCGTTGAAATTTATAAAAAAAGTTGATTTATTTTTGTTTAATGTTATAATAATATACTGAAGATATATGTTGATTATAGATTTCATGATAAAAATATGAATACTTATATTAAATTGGAATTGTTTGATACATATGTCAAATTACGGATTATTACGTGTATCATATTGTGTGAGTATTTTTGGTGCACTAATCATTATATTTTTAACTGGACCGGGAGAATTCAATGAATAGTAATTATGTTATTGCAACAGCCTCTACTTGTGATTTAACAAAGGAATATCTTGAAAAACATAATATTCCTTTTATACCATACAGCTATACAATCGGGAATGTTCTTTATTTTGATGATTGCAGTGAGGCCACAAGGCAGGATGTGTATAAGAAGATGAGAAACGGAGAACTTCTTACAACATCTGCAATCAATGAATTTACATACAGGGAATTTTTTGAAAAAATATTAACTGATGGTAAGGATATAATTTTCCTTGATATGTCAAGATGCCTTTCATCCTCGCATAAATATTGTGCAGATGCTATTGAGGAGCTTAAGGAGGATTATCCGGACCGTATAATTGTTAATGTTGATACCTGCTGTGTATCAGGCGGACTGGGTATGCTTGTTGAGAATGCCGTTGAGCTTCATGAAGCAGGTAAATCAATGGAAGAGGTTGTAGCCTGGATTGATGAAAACAAGCTCAAAATCGCACATAGGTTTACAGTTGATAATTTAACCTGGCTCAAGCGTGGCGGTCGTGTTTCAAATGCTGCAGCGCTTGTAGGAAATCTTTTATCGATTAAGCCGGTTCTTTATGTTCCAAATGATGGCTCATTATGTGTTGCCGAAAAGGTACGTGGACGTAAAAAGGCTTTAAATACAATACTTGATTCGCTCAGGAAGGATATTAAAAATCCCGAGGGTATGGTTTTCAGAATCAATCATGCCGACTGTCTTGAGGATGCCGAACTTGTAAAAAGTGCATTATTAGAGGAGTTCCCGTCAATTAAAGAGATAACAATCAGCGGACTCGGAGTAGTTATAGGTGCACATTGCGGTCCCGGACTTTTCACCATTTTCTATATGACTGATAAGCGTACTGAATAAATATTATCGGTTATAAAATTCATTCAGAATTAATAAATGTTCTTGACTTTTTATTTCTGATTTGATAAAGTAAATTTCACATGAATGCAAAAACTATTCATGCAAATATTGCCCACCTTATTACAGGTTAAGCCCATCGGACAGGCGGGGCAGCTGCCGCGAGTGGCGAAAGGCCACATTATTGATTGAGTTAGAAGCTCAAATTTTATAAGTTGATTACTTTATAATCATTAGGGTACACATCACTTGTGAAACGGTCAATAAGAGTAGCAACAGTTTGGTATTTGCTGTAAAGCTCGGAATGGTTTTTGTATTGTACGTGGGTAGTATTGCGTATAAATATCATATAACTATGCTTATAAACAGGTGGATATACCACCTGTTATTTTTTTACAGAGAGAGGAAGAAATAAATATGAACTCCGTCAGACAGGGACGTGCTCCTGTTTATGAGGCACTCGAAAAGCTTAGAAAACAAAGAATAGTACCCTTTGATGTACCCGGACATAAGCGGGGCCGCGGAAATCCTGAACTAAAGGAGCTTCTCGGAGAAAAATGCATGAGTCTTGATGTAAATTCCATGAAGCAGCTCGACAATCTTTGTCATCCGATTTCAGTTATAAAGGATGCTGAGGAGCTTGCTGCAGAAGCCTTTGGTGCAGATCATGCCTTTTTTATTGTAAATGGAACCACCTCGGCTGTACAGAATATGGTTCTTTCAACCTGCAGACCCGGTAATAAGATTATTCTTCCGAGAAATGTACATAAAAGTGTTATAAATGCACTTGTTCTTTGTGGAGCGATTCCTGTATATGTAAATCCGGTTGTTGATAATAAGCTTGGTATTTCCCTGGGTATGGAGATTTCAGACCTTGAAAAAGCTATTTGTGAGAATCCTGATGCTGTAGCTGTGTTTGTAAACAATCCTACTTATTATGGAATCTGTTCAGACCTTCGCGGAATTGTAAGGCTTGCTCATGAGCATAATATGCTTGTTTTGGTTGATGAAGCGCACGGAACACATCTTTATTTCGGAAAGGGTCTTCCGGTATGTGCAATGGCTGCCGGAGCGGATATGGCTGCAGTTTCCATGCATAAATCCGGCGGAAGTCTTACCCAGAGCTCAATGCTTCTTTTAAAAAATACCGTAAACAGTGAGTATGTCAGCATGATAATAAATCTTACACAGACTACAAGTGCTTCATACCTGCTGCTTTCAAGTCTTGATATATCACGCCGGAATCTTGCTTTAAGAGGTGAGGAATCCTTCGCAAAGGTAACTGAAATGGCAGAATATGCGCGTGGCGAGATTAATTCCATAGGTGGGCTTTATGCATACGGTCCTGAAATGATAAACGGTAAAAGCATATTTGATTTTGATGTTACGAAGCTTTCTGTTTATACAAGAGATATAGGACTGACGGGAATTGAAGTATATGACCTTCTTCGTGATGAATATGATATTCAGATTGAGTTTGGTGATATTGCCAATATTCTTGCATATATTTCAATAGGTGACAGAATGCAGGATATTGAAAGACTTGTCGGCGCACTTGCCGATATTAAAAGACTGTATTCGCGTGATCCTGCACAGCTCATGGCAACTGATTATATTGCCCCAAGGGTCTGTGCATCGCCTCAGGAGGCGTTCTACGCAGAAAAGGAATCGATTGATATAAAACAGACAGCCGGCAGGATATGTGGCGAATCTGTTATGTGTTATCCTCCGGGAATTCCTATTCTTGCACCCGGCGAGCTGATTACAAAGGAGATTATAGATTATATTATTTATGCAAAGGAGAAAGGCTGTTCCATGCAGGGAACACAGGATCTTTACATGGAAAAGCTTCAGGTACTTAAATAATTTCGGAGGAAAATACTGTGAATTTGTGGTTTTCGGATTTTCATACAGAGCAGGTTAAATTTTCAATTAAGGTTGAACAGCAGTTATTCGGTGAGGATACCGATTATCAGCGGATTGATGTTTTTGATTCGGATGAATTCGGCCGGTTTATCAGCTCGGATGGTACAATCGTTTTTTCTGAAAAGGATGAGTTTACATATGATGAAATGATTGTACACGTGCCCATGGCAGTCCATCCCAAGGTTGAAAAGGTGCTTGTCATCGGTGGCGGAGACGGTGGTGTTGCCCGCGAGCTTACACGTTATTCAGAAATTAAACAGATTGATGTTGTTGAACAGGATGAGGTGTTTGTTCAGGTCTGTAAGGATTATTTTCCGAATAATGCAATCGGTCTTGAGGATCCGCGTGTTACGGTATATTACAGGGATGGATTAAGATTTCTGCGTGGAAAGGTTGAATGCTATGATTTGATCATTAATGATGCTATCGACCCGTTAGGCCATACTGCCGGGCTTTTTACAAAGGAATTTTATGGAAACTGTTATAAGGCTTTACGTGATGACGGGATAATGGTTTATCAGCACGGAAGCCCGTTCTATGCAGAGGATGAGGATACTTGCAGGGCTATGCACAGGAAAGCAAGTCACAGCTTTCCGATAAGCAGGGTATATCAGGCGCATATTCCTACCTGTGCGTCCGGCTACTGGCTTTTTGGTTTTGTTTCGAAGAAATATCATCCCTTAAACGACCTTGATGCAGACAGATGGAATGCAAGAAATATTAATACAAAATACTATACAACAAATCTTCACAGAGGCGCGTTCATGCTTCCAAAGTATGTTGAGGATATGCTTGAGGAGGAGGAGGAATGACACCGCCGGTCAGATAAAAAGGATGAGTGTTATAGGGTGTCAGGACTTTTGACGTCCCAATTATAAATTATTAATAACGAAATATTTATTTTAAACTCAAAATATAATTATGAAAGGATAAGAAGGAATGAGCAGATTATTAGTTATCGGATGTGGCGGAGTTGCAGGTGTTGCAATTCAGAAATGCTGTCAGAACAGCGAGGTTTTTACAGAGCTTTGTATTGCGAGCAGAACAAAGTCAAAATGTGATGCACTTGCAAAGAAGCTTGAAAATATTACATCAACAGTTGTTACAACTGCAAAGGTTAATGCAGACAGCAAGGAGGAGCTTGTTGCACTTATAAATTCTTACAGACCTGATGCAGTACTGAATGTGGCACTTCCTTATCAGGACCTTACAATAATGGATGCCTGTCTGGAGTGCAGGGTTGACTATATCGATACAGCGAATTATGAGCCCGAGGATACTGACGATCCTGCATGGCGTGAAATATACGAAAGGCGCTGCAGGGAGCTTGGTTTTACCGCTTATTTTGACTATTCCTGGCAGTGGGCATATATGGATAGGTTTAAGGAAGCAGGTATTACCGCACTTTTGGGAAGTGGCTTCGATCCGGGTGTAACAAGTGTATTTACTGCATATGCACAGAAGCATTATTTTGATACAATTGAGACCATTGATATTCTTGACTGCAATGGCGGAGACCATGGATATCCGTTTGCAACCAACTTTAATCCTGAAATCAATCTTCGTGAGGTTTCTGCTAACGGTTCTTATTGGGAGAACGGCCACTGGGTTGAGACAAAGCCTATGGAAATCAAGCGTGAATATGATTTCGAGGGTGTCGGTATGAAGGATATGTATCTTCTTCATCATGAGGAGATTGAGGCACTGGCTAAAAATATACCCGGTGTAAAGAGAATACGTTTCTTTATGACATTTGGACAAAGCTATCTTACACATATGAAGTGCCTTGAAAATGTCGGTATGCTTTCAACTACACCCATTATGTATGAAGGCAGGGAAATTGTTCCTATTCAGTTTTTAAAGGCGCTTCTTCCCGACCCTGCATCCCTTGGTCCCAGAACTGTTGGAAAGACAAATATCGGGTGTATATTTACCGGAATAAAGGATGGTCAGAGAAAGTCTGTTTATATTTATAATGTATGTGACCATCAGGAATGCTACAGGGAGGTCGGTTCTCAGGCTATTTCATATACGACCGGTGTTCCTGCAATGATCGGTGCTGCACTTATTGCATGCAAAAAGTGGGACAGAGACGGCGTATTTACTGTTGATGAATTCGATCCCGATCCCTTTATGGATATGCTGAATAAATTCGGTCTTCCCTGGAAGGTTGACGAGAATCCTGTCCTTGTTGATTAACAGCTGTTTAAGGTCTTAGATTATATGCTTATATACATTTTTGAACATCAAATCTAAGGCGTACAGATATCAGAATTCAGAATAACGGGTGATTAAAATGTTTGAGAAGCTTTCAACACCTTGCTATGTATTAGATGAAAAAAAGCTTATTAAAAATCTTGAAATTCTAAAGCGTGTGGAGAAGGAAAGCGGAGCGCACATTCTGCTTGCACAGAAGGCGTTTTCCGCCTTCTCCCTTTATCCGCTTATCGGAGGATACATTAGCGGAACGACGGCAAGCGGAATTTATGAGGCCCGTCTCGGCTTCGAGGAAATGGGTAAGGAAAATCATGTGTATGCCCCTGCCTATAGGGATGAGCATATAAAGGAGCTTGTAAATATATGCGACCATATTATATTTAATTCCTTTTCGCAGTATGACAGGCATCAGGCAGCCTGTAATGGTGTAAGTGTTGGAATGAGGATAAATCCGATGTTTTCAACACAAACAGACCATGCCATATATGACCCGTGTGCCTCAGGCTCAAGACTCGGGGTTATTTCTGAAATATTTGACCGTGAGGTTGAAAGGCATGGCGGGATTGAAAGCCTTTTTAGACAGGGTGGTATTGAAGGTCTTCATATGCATACACTCTGTGAGCAGAATTCTGATGACCTTATTTCTACCTTTGAAGCTGCAGAGAATAAGTTCGGAAGATATTTTGAAAGAGTATCATGGATAAATCTTGGTGGAGGACATCATATTACAAGGGATGATTATGATATTGAAGCCCTTATTGCACTTGTCTGCAGAATTCGTGAGCGCTACGGTGTCAGGGTTTATCTTGAGCCCGGTGAAGCAATTGCTTTAAATGCAGGGTATCTTGTCACAGAGGTAATGGATAAGGTTGAAAACGGAATGGAGATACTGATACTCGATGCATCAGCAGCCTGCCATATGCCGGATGTGCTTGAAATGCCATACAGACCGCCTCTTAAGGCTTCCTATGAAGCAGGAGAGCGGAAATATACCTACAGGCTTTCCTCCCTGACCTGCCTGGCTGGCGATGTAATAGGTGATTACAGCTTCGACCATGAAATCAATGTAGGAGACAGGCTTGTTTTTGAGGATATGGCAATTTATTCAATGGTGAAAAACAATACCTTTAACGGTATTCCGCTTCCGGATATTGCTATAATGCATGAAAACGGAGAGACTGAAGTAATCAGGCATTTTGATTATCAGGATTTTAAAGGTCGATTGTCATAGTACTTATTATATTCATATTTCTTTTAATGTAACAAATGAATGAGTTACATTATTTTGAAACCTTTATCTATGTAAATTTATGTTATAAGCGGTTCATGGAGGATACGGATGAATATTCCGAAAAGCGACGGCTTCAGAATGCCGGGAGAATTTGAAAAGCATAAGGGTTGTATAATGATATGGCCGGAACGACCGGGATCCTGGCCAAACGGTGCATATGAAGCCAGAAAAGCATTTAAAGCCGTTATATCAGTCATTTCTGAGAGCGAGGAGGTATTTGTGGCGGCTTCTCCGCGCTCTATTGAATCAGCAAGGGCAATGCTCCTTGAACTTGAAAATGTCCGTATTATTCCTATTGACAGTAATGATGCGTGGGCGCGTGATGTAGGACCGACCTTTGTAAAGGGAAAGGACAATCGTGTCAGAGCAGTGAACTGGGAATTTAATGCCTGGGGAGGTGCTTATAACGGCCTATATGCACATTGGGAAAGAGATAATGCATTTGCCTCTGCCTTTGCAGATATGGAGGGATATTATTTATATGACGCGTCACCTTTTGTGCTTGAGGGCGGATCGGTTCATTCTGACGGTGAAGGTACGGTAATTGTTACGGAAAGCTGTTTACTTAGCAGAGGACGCAATCCTATGCTAAAAAAGGAGGAAATAGAGGATAAGCTTAAGGAATATCTTGGAGCAGAGAAGGTTTTATGGCTTCCATACGGAATATATAACGATGAAACAGATGAGCATGTCGATAATGTATGCGCCTTTGTGAAGCCGGCAGAGGTTGTTCTTGCCTGGACAGATGATGTAATTGATCCCCAGTATGCCATGTCAAAGGCAGACCTTGATTATCTTGAAAATGTAACGGATGCAAAGGGCAGAAAAATAACAGTCCACAGGCTTCCGATTCCTGATTTTCCGGTCTGTGTTATGGATGAAGATCTTGAAGGCTACGAATTTGAAGAGGGTGAGGATACCAGAGAAGCAGGAGAAAGGCTTGCTGCATCCTATGTGAATTTTTATATTTCTAATAATGCAGTTGTTATGCCGGCCTTTGGCGGTGAAAACGAAAATAGTGATAGAAGGGCATCAGATATACTTCAGAGGCTGTTCCCTGAACGTAAGGTAATCTGTATTGATGCGAGGGCAATTCTTCTCGGCGGAGGAAATATTCACTGTATTACGCAGCAGATTCCTGAAGGAATAAGTTAAAGTCTTAAGATTTTAACACGATATGTTTAAATAATAAGAAAGATAGCATGGAGGTTAAGCTTACCAATATGAAAAAAGTGACTGTCGCTGCAGTTCAGATGAGCTGCTCAAATATAGTAGAAGAGAATCTGGATAACGCAGAAAAACTTATTAGAAAAGCAGCAAATGATGGTGCAGAGCTGATTTTGCTTCCTGAGCTGTTTGAAAGAGAATATTTCTGCCAGCAGAGACGCTATGAATTTTATGAGTATGCTTTGGAAACTGAAAATAATCCTGCTGTTAATATGGGTATAAGGCTTGCTAAAGAGCTTGGAGTTGTGCTGCCAATCAGCTTTTACGAAAGGGACGGAAATGTCCTTTATAATTCGGTAGCCTGTATCGATGCAGATGGAAGTATTCTTGGAGTTTACCGTAAAACACATATTCCTGACGACCATTTTTATCAGGAAAAGTTTTATTTTACACCGGGAAATACGGGCTTTAAGGTATTTAATACAAAATATGCAAGACTTGGAATAGGTATATGCTGGGACCAGTGGTTTCCGGAAACAGCAAGAAGTCTTGCACTTATGGGTGCTGAAATTATTTTTTATCCGACTGCAATTGGTTCTGAACCGATTTTGGACTGTGACAGCATGCCACACTGGAGACGTTGTATGCAGGGACATGCTGCAGCAAATATTGTACCTGTTGCAGCTGCAAACCGTATAGGTCTTGAAAAAGTTCTTCCATGTAAAGAAAATGCGGATCAAAGCTCGGCCTTAAGGTTTTTCGGTTCATCCTTCCTTACGGATGATTTAGGCGGGCTTGTGGCTGAGGCGTCACGTGACAGGGAAGAAATTCTTACATATACTTATGATTTGGATAAAATAAATGCAGACAGGCTTTCGTGGGGGCTTTTTAGGGACAGACGGCCCGAATGCTATAAAACGCTTATTTGAATGAGGATTATTGCTGAATTATGATTATATTATAACTCCATACACAAAACGGCGAAAAACTATTGTTTTTCGGCGTTTTGTGTATCAGACATTTACTATCCTATCATTGACCGTCAGTATTTTTGATGGCCTGATCCTTTATATATGCTCAATATTCAATAAAATAAACCTCCGCAGGAAAATTTCCATTGGAGGATTAATCTTTATATAATTATATCAGTTTATGCTTTTTAATACAGTTCAAATGAATTTCCACAGGAATCTACATACTTACCGCCATATGAACTGATCGTTTTTTTGTTAACTGCATTTACGCTTGGACTAAAACTGTTTGAACCGCTGAAATACAATTCATTTGAAACGTTCGGGCTCCTAAAGGTATTGTTTTTGATTGAGCCTGAACAGCCGCCCATAATTGTTATTGAACGCTGTTTGTTACCGTACATATTGTTCTGTGAAATTTCAACCTTAGATCCTTTTATTGTAAGCGCTGATTTTTCATTGCTTGAAATTTTACAGTTTGTACAGGTTAAGCTTGAATCCTCTGAGTAGATTCCGGATTTTCCTGAATTCTTAATTTCTGAATTCTTTACTGTAACCTTTGCATCTGATGAAACAAACAGACCATAATCATTTGAACAGCCATCAATTGTTACATTATTGATTTCAGCTGAGCTTGCTCCGTTTATTGAAATTCCCTTCTTGGCAGCTCCGTTAATCTTTGAATCGCTTATCGTAAGCTTTGAACCGCTATGTACGCCTATTGCATTATCATAAACGCTTGAAGAGCTGTTCGAAATCATGTTCGAATTAACTGTTGCTTCCGAATCCTCAAGCATAATGCCTTCCTCGGTATAGCTTGTTGAAGCTGTGCTGTATGCGGAACTGTTTCTGTTGATTGTGTTGTTGTTCAGCTTTGCCTCTTTAATGTGGTTGAAATGAATACCTACAGTATCTGAAGTAATTACATTATCTTCTATTGTCACATTTTGAATGGGCTTTCCTTCTCCGCCGGAAATATAGATTCCCTTTGATTTGCTGAAATCTGAGCTTGATGACGTTGTGTTTTTGTTCAGCTTAATTGTGTTGTTGCTTATAACAATATTATAGTCATTGTTCTTTACCGTTGTTGCCTTTACACCTGGCAGACGGTCGATATATGAGCCCTTAGAACCTGTATCATTGTTTCTTAAAACGATACCCTGTCCAATATTTTCAAAGGTATTGTTCTTAATTGTACAATTCACATAATTATATCCGTAAATAGGCTCTTTTTCTATATCATGGAATTTATTATCAATTATCGTTATCTTATCATGATATACACCGTCTACAGCCAAATGTGAGCCTATAGCCCTCGGATAATCGTAAAATTCACATTTTTTAATCGTTATGTTGTTGCAGGAGGTATCATCAAAAACACCTGCAGCTGACATCATGTCACTGTCATGATTTACATCAAGCTGGATTGCTTCCTTCGTTTTATTCTCGGGGGAATACTTAAAACCATGGAATTTGCAGCCTGAAATTGTGGCTTTATTGATACCGCCCATCTCTATAAAGTGTGTACCGAAATTATTACAGAACTCTACATTTTTTATTATCAGATTTGTGGAATGAACAAGGAAAAATGTTGTTCCGCTCCAGTTTTCGTTGTACTTTTTATATTCGGTATCCCATTTTCCACCACTGATCGTTATGTTCTCTGTTTCATTGTAGCCACCCTTTGTTCCTGTTTTTGTCATTAACATATACAAGGGTATGGGATTTCCTGTTTTTTTCATTACGGTATTCTTGTTCAGTGCAAGAATGGTGTTTGAGCCTATTACAAGAGGCTTGCTGATGTAGTAGGTACCCTTTGGAATAGAAACATATGCTGGCTTCTTGTTTGTGCCCTTTGCGGCTGCAGTATCCAATGCCTTCTGGATTGCCTTTGTACAGTCTGTTCCTGCTTTTGCGCCATATTCCTTTGATGTTACATTGATTTTGATGGAATATTTTGCAGCATAAGCGTTTTTGGTATTGCCCCAGAATACTAAAAGTATTGCGGCAATGGCAAAAAGCAGGGTAAATACCTTCCGCATTTTGGAAACTTTACTATTTTTCATTTTCCCTCCTGGTGTTGAGAACGTAGTGATTTTCAACCTTTTGTCCTCTCATATATAATATTTGTATCTGAATATCAGCCATGTTTATTATTTGGCTGTAATTGATACCGTATTTGATACCGGGCTGTAATGTCTGTAGCCGTTTTTGTTTATATATCCATACACACGGTAATAATAGGTTTTGCCGGGTTTTATTTTATTTGTATCTGAATATGAATTTTTTGTCTTTTTAACACTGTAAAGATAATTATGATATCCGGACATCTGTGCAACTTCCAATGAATCACATCGTCTGACTTCATAGCCGTCAAATTTTGTATCCCTGTCAGCCTTCCAGCTTATTTTTATGCCACTCACACCATCCTTGACATATGCCTTTGCAGAAGCCTTGATGTTAGTGTTATCAGACTGCCATATTTTTATATTCTTGTTAATATCATTTAAATCATTCAGTCTTAAATGGTCTAATGAAAAATAATCAAGTGAAGGATCAAAATACTTATAATATCTCAATCCGTCTGATTTAGATACTTTTCCGTTACTCCACTCATTGCCACTGTCCCAGGTTGCATCGATTATTACCCATCGGTCATCACAATAAGCCTCAACCCATGCGTGGTTGCTTGTTTTGTTTTCTCCGGAAATATAGTCCTCGGGCCATGCTCTTGTCGTACTAAGACCGAGTGCATAGCCGCTCACCTTCTTTGCCGGTACACCTGAGGCACGGAGCAGTGCTGCCAATAAATTTGAATAGCCTTCACAAACACTCCGTCTGCTGTTCAGTACACCAGATGCAGAATAGTCTCCTATTGTTGCCATATTGTAATAAACATCATAATCATAATATATATTTTCTGCTACCCAGTCATGAAGAACCCTTGCCTTTTCGTAGGAGTCTGTAATTCCTTTGGTAAGCTTTTCGGCAAGCTTTTTTATTTCTTTATTGTCACTGTCAATATATTTGTCTGCTGACAGATAGTATTCAAGAACAGTTTCATCCGTTTTTTCATTTTTTAAGTATTTTGCATTATACTTTCTGACAGGAGATTTTTTAAAGGAGGCTTTTCCATCCTTAATGTTGAGATTATTCAATTTAAAGAATTCTTTATAGTTTCCATAACGCTGAGTACCGCCATAAAAACTGATTGAATAGTCTCCGTCTTTCAGTGAACTGAGGGTAAAGGACATTTTCGAGCCGGATTTTTCTTTGATTTCATCAAAAACCATGTCCAGGTTAGTATCCTTTATCTGAAGCCAGATATAGGAATAATTTTTACCATCAGGCAAGCCCTTTACTGTTAATTTTTTATTGGAAATTGAAATGCTTTGGATATAATAATCTGAATTATTTATTGTGTATTTTACTGTTGAAGCGGCATTTACAGGCTTCGGACAGTAAAAAGCAATAAATAATATTGAAAATAAACATATAAAAGAAGCTAAAAAAAGTTTTGTGTTTTTCTTTGTAAAATTATGGTTATTCACGACGCCTCCTATAAAGAAATAAGTTTTTATATACCATATTACTATATCATTTTATGTTCATTTTTACAATAGTAACAAACATTGAAGTTTTGTTTTAAATTTGTTATCATAGTATAAGAATTTATATTTTTTGTATTAGAAGAAGGTTTGAAACTTATTTTCAAACCTTGTATCAGGAGGAAAAATGGCACAGGAATATTATTCCCAGACGAGAAGTAAATATCTTGATAAGCTTGAAAACATTCTTGAAGGCTTTCCGGAATGTGCCAAGGCTTTTATATATTCAAAATCCGCATCCTATAAGGCAAGTACAAGATTCAGATACTGTGAGGATCTGAATGTTTTTTTCAGATTTCTGATTGAAGCACTGCCCTCTGCCGGTGCATATACGATAAAGGAGCTGCCGACAAAGCTGATAGCCGAAATCAAGCCGGAAACTATAGATCATTTTATGAATTATATTGAAAGATATGAGTTCGAAGGTACAATTTATCATAATGACCAGGCTGCAAAAAAACGTAAGCTTGCTACATTAAGGAGCTTTTATAAATTTATGTTTGCAAGAGGTCTTGCATCAGGCAATCCTGCTTCACTTGTGGACAGTCCCAAGCTTGATAAAAAGGATATAATCGCACTTGACCATGAGGACAGGCTTTCTGTTATTGCTTCTGTTACAACTGGACAGGATCTGACTCCTGCTGAATTAAAAAAGCATGAAAAAAAATCAGTTCGTGATACTGCAATCGTATATCTTCTGCTTGGAACCGGAATCCGTGTTTCTGAGCTTGTTGGACTGGATCTGAAGGATGTAAATTTAAGGGACCATCGTATTAATATTATCCGTAAGGGTGGAAATCAGGACCATGTTTATTTTAATGATGAGGTCTGTGAGGTCCTGGAAAACTATATGCTTGGTGAAAGGCAGACTGTAATACCCGCTGAAAAGGATAAGGATGCACTGTTTATTTCTCAGAAACAGACGCGTATATCCGTAAGTGCCGTAGAACGTCTTGTTAAAAAATATGCCCGTGGAACGCAGTACGGTGACAAGGTGACCCCGCATAAGCTCAGAAGCAGCTTTGCTACAGCAGCGGTATCCGAAAACGATCTTTCTGCCGTAGCAGCTGCATTAGGCCATCAGAGCTCTTCTACTACTGCAAAGTATTATACAAAGGTTACAGAAGAGGCCAAACGTCGTGTTGCTAAAACAAGCTCAATTGATTAAAGTGAGTACATCTTTTTAATTGTTTTATATATTGCCTTAGCCGCTTTCTTTGAAAAACTGTTTTTAACCAGGCGGCTAAGCTCATCATGGTTTGACATGAATCCGATTTCCAGCAGTACGGCAGGAGCCTTGGAATCTCTGACAACAACAAAGTTTGCGGCCTTTATTCCCCAGTCGGTCGTATTCAGTGTATTTACAAGCGCGTCCTGCATGTACTGTGCCAATATTTCAGAGGTAAGTCCGTTCAGGCTTGAATAAGTATCAAGCTCGCTGTAATAAACATAGGTTCCATTTGTTTCCTTATTCGTGGAGGCATTGTGGTGAATTGAAATAAACATATCCGCATCAACATTTTCTGCTATTGCAGCCCTGTCATAAAGTGAATAGAAAACATCTGTTTCTCTTGAATAATAGGCCTTGATTCCTGATTTATCAAGATACTCCTTTAAATACAAAAGCATTTTCAGATTAAGGTCACTTTCATTATAATCCTCATATTGAGCTCCGGGATCATGTCCGCCGTGACCCGCATCTATTACAACTATCTTCTTATGCATGTTGCCGGTAAAATCGACATATAATGAAGCATAGCCTGGAATTTCGCCTTCTTCTATTTGTGCATCAAGTACCACCGCACTGTAAAATACAATTTCGGTACGGTCCTGTTCAGGATTGTAATAAATCCTAATCTGCAAAATTCCGTCTCCGGTATTCTCCAGCTCACAGTTTTTGTATAATTCTGACTGGTTATGCGGAATGCATACTTTAACACTATAATTCCGGAAATCCTCTTCTATTGTTAAATCTTCAAAAGTCATTCCATCAGGAAGCGGAATATCAAAATACTGGCCACAGTCTTCCTTGTCCACAAAATAAAGATAGCCCTGTTCGGGGGTGATTATCCGTATGGGAAGTGAATAATTTACGGTTGAATCCTCCAAAATTTCTGTTATTGTCTCTGTTTTGTCCTGTTCAATTACACTTACTCTGGAGGTTTTTGCATCAGCGAGCCATTCATAGGAAAAACCAAGATTTTCAAAAACGAAACGTCCGGGAAGATAAATTTCTTCATTTCCGTTTTTTTCGAATAATATGGTCGACGGCTCTATGGGAGCAAATACGAGTATTCCATTGACATAGCTTACCCTGCTTCCTAAACAGCAGTATATACTGTTATCCTGATATTTCAGGCATATTTCGGCTGTTTCTGAATTATAGGTATATTCGATGCCGGCCTCATTAAATACCTCTTCGCGGGCGCAGAATAACGCATTATCCGATAAAATAACTGAGGGAGTTTCTTCAGGTTCAACCTGGATGCCATTTACCGTCATCCTTCCAAGGGTCCCCGTATAATCCATATGTTCTCCGTTTATTGTCAGGGCAACCGGTTCCTTAAGTGATACAGTTTCTGTTGTACTGTCATAGGAATACTCAAAGCCGAGTGAGGTCAGGGTAAAACGTGACGGAATCAGTGTGGTAATTTTTCCTGAATCTTTATATTTTACACGTACGGGAGGATTGCTCACTTCTATAAGCTCACCATCGAGAGTGCCTTCATTTTTACCGATGTAAAGCTTCATAACATGACCATTATATTTAATGGTAATTCGTTTTTTGGATTTATTATAGGAGCAGGTACCACCAAGCTTATCCTCTATCAATGCAGTTGCACTGACCATGGCAGCATTATTTTCATTTATAATGGGCGGTGTATCACTAAGCTCTATATCAAAGCCGTTTAACTTGTATTTGGGTATGACTCCGTCATATTTTATTGTTTTAGACTGACTGTAATCCTTATATTTAAATTTGTAAGATTTAGCTGCTGCTTTTATGCTTCCGGTGCCGGTAAAACATACCAGGAATAATAGAATAAATAAAAAACTGATGAAATAAGTCTTTTTCACATATCCTCCCATTGGCCTTAGCCTATAAAATATTTGGTAAAACGTTGAATGTTCGTTTGTTGATTTAAAATTCAAAACATTTGTTTGACATTTCAGAATTACTATAATATAATCAAAATATAATATTTACATAATAGATTATAATGATTTTTAGGCTATTATACAAGGAGGATTCGTCATGGCAAAAAATAAAATTTCGAAAAAACAGTCAGAAATTCTTGAGTTTATTAAACAGGAAATTTTAGATAGAGGTTTTCCGCCCTCGGTTCGTGAAATCTGCAAGGCTGTTGATTTGAAATCGACTTCTTCTGTCCATGCACACCTGAATTCACTTGAAAAAATGGGCTTCATTAAAAGGGATCCCGCAAAGCCCCGTTGTATTATCGTTGTAGATGAAGGCTTTAATGATATGCGTACAAAGGTGGTAAATGTTCCCATAATCGGAACAATAAGTGCCGGTCTTCCCATACTTGCAGTTGAAAATATGGATGGCTATTTTCCTCTTCCTACAGAGGTTGTACCGGATGACTGTCAGACCTTTATGCTTAGAATAAAGGGTGAAAGTATGAAAAATGCAGGTATACTTGATAAGGACCTGATTCTTGTACGTCAGCAGAATACAGCTGAAAACGGCGATTATGTTGTTGCACTTATCGGCGATACCGTTACCTGCAAAACCTTTTATAAGGAAAAGGATTACATCAGACTGCAGCCTGAAAACGAGATTTTCTCACCCATCATCACGGATGTATGTCAGATACTCGGAAAGGTTATCGGACTGTTCAGGACCTTCTGACATATTCAGGATTTTAAAATTATATTGTTATTGACAGTCTTATAATATTTGGTATTTAATAAGGAGCCCGGTTTACCCGAGCTCCTTTTTGATTGTGCGGTTATTTAAATGACAGGTCTAAATATATATTACAGTTCATCAACTGAAATTGTTTTTCCATCCTTCCATATATGTTCCAGGTCATAGAATGCCCTGTCATCACGCGAAAAGATATGAACGATCACATCCTTATAATCCATCAGTAACCATGTTGCATTGCGGTGTCCTTCTATATTTGACGGGAAAATTCCCTGCTTTGCAAGCTCCTCTTCTACATTATCCTGTATTGCATTAAGCTGCGTATTTGAATGTCCGCTGCAAATAACAAAATAATCAGCCATGACACTGATATCACCAATATAGATGATTTTAATGTTTTCAGCTTTTTTATCATCCATTGCCTTATATATTGTTTTTACAGTTTCTTTGATATCCTTCATAAAATTGTTCCCTTCCTATTCTGTCATATATTTGAATTCTGACTGTCGCAAATCAGTGCTTTATAATATTCATAGGCTTCCAGCGTGAGCTGACATACAGTATCCTTATAGGTTTCTAAAAGATATGGAACCATATTGTTCAATATATGGTAAACTGCAAGATCCGGATTAACAGAGGCTATGCTTCTGATTTCATCAAGTGTTGGCGAATACAGCATTTTTCTTCCGTATTCAAGTACATCGGCAAGATAAAGGATTTTTTCCAATACATTCATACCCGGACGACCTGTTGTATGATAATAAATCGAAGACAGTATTTCTTCATCCTCTATTCCATATTTGTCTTTTGCATATACAGAACCGATTTTACCGTGAAGCAGGTTCCCGGGCTGAGACAATTCAGCTTTATTAAGCTTCCAGCCGAGCCTTTTGGCCTCAATTAGACTTTCTTCGTTTGTCAAATGCTTTGCACAATCATGTAAAAGTCCTGCAGTATAGGCTTTTACCATATCATAACCAAGGTTTAATGCAAGACGTGCGGAATAATCAGCAACGGATAAAACATGTCTGTATCTGTGTTCAGTTAAAAGACCCATTAAATCATTTTTAATGAAATCAAATTTAGCTGAACGATATAAGCCATGTTCATATATATAATTCTTAACATTTTCAGATACAAGGCCATCTATGGAAATTCCACAGGTAACAAAATCACGTATCAGTGATGAGGATATATCCATTGTAGGTGTAGCAAGATAATGAATTTCAGGTATGAATCCGTCGCAGGTAAATTTATTCCTTATTCGTTCAATAAATCTGAAGGTTTCGGTACTGTCTGATTTTGCTCTGGGTGCACACAAAATCGCGCTGTGGCGTAAAATTACCTCGGGAAGATGCCATTCATCAAAATATGCCATTGAGTCTGCACCTATTATAAAATAATAGCGGCAGTCCGGATTTTCACTGCAAAGTAGTTCCAATGTATCAGAGGTATATGTAAGACCGGTCCGCTGAAATTCAAAATCACTGAATTCCAAACCATCATAGGACCCGATTGCAAGCTTTACCATTTCACACCTGTCCTGATTGCTTACATTGTCCTGAATTGTTTTATATGCGGGATTCTGTGTTGGCATAAACAGTACCCTGTCCAGTCCGAACAGATTTTTTGCCTGAAGTGCCAGCAGTACATGTGAATTGTGAATTGGATTAAAGGTACCACCCATTATACCGATTTTTTCCATCCTGTTCCGTTCCCCCTGATATAAAATGCAGACTAAAATTAAAGCTGCGTTTTATTTTTATCCTTTGGAAGTTCAATTTTGGGATTGTTTTTTGATTTTTTATATAATACTATCTTTTTGCCTATAACCTGAACAACCAGTGAACCGGTTCTTTCTGCAAGAATCTGTGCAAGCTCATGAGGATCGTCTGCGCAGTTTTTTAATACTGAAACCTTTATGAGCTCCCTGGCTTCAAGAGCCTCTGCTATTCCGGTTGTAAATTCAGGGGTAATGCTTGCCTTTCCTATCTGGTAAATAGGGTCTATATTCATTGCAAGTCCCTTTAAATATGCTCTCTGCTTTGTTGTCATATATATAGCCGTGCCTTTCCAATAACATACGTATAGCTGAATTTATCTGTAATAATCAAAATCCCAGCCGTATAAACGGACCGTATCACCCTCCTGGATACCAAGCTCCTCAAGCTTATCAAGAATTCCATTGGTTTTAAGGAATTTCTGGAAAAAGTCGAAGCCCTTTTCTGAATCAAGATTTGTATATCCAAGCATTCTTTCAATACGGGGACCTTCTACAAGATATACCTTTTCTTCCTCATCATATTCTACTGTGTAAGGAAGTGAAGTATCAATCTTCTCTTCATATACAAAATCCGGTACATAGACAATCGGCTCCGGATCAAGATTTTTCAGAAGGTCGTTGACCTTGTATAAAAGTGTCTTTACTCCCTCTCCTGAAACAGCAGAAATAGGGACTACTTCAATTCCTTCATCCTTAAATGCAGCTTCAAGTGTTCTGATGGCTGTATCCCTATCATCACCATATAAAACGTCCATTTTGTTTGCGGCAATGATCTGGGGCTTATTTAACAGCTCGGGATTGTATTTTTCAAGCTCATTATTAATTGTTCTGATATCCGCAACAGGGTCGCGTCCTTCTACAGAGGCAGCGTCAACAATATGTATTATGACCTTTGTTCTTTCGATATGCTTCAAAAACTGATGGCCAAGACCGATTCCCTCTGAAGCACCCTCGATAAGTCCGGGAATATCAGCAATTACGAAGCCCTGTCCCTGACCTAAATCAACTACACCAAGGTTGGGGTTCAGGGTAGTAAAATGATAGTTTGCAATTTTGGGCTTTGCGTTTGTCACGCGTGAAAGGAAGGTTGATTTTCCGACATTTGGAAAGCCTACCAGGCCTACATCTGCAATACATTTCAGTTCAAGAATCAGATTCAGTTCCTGCGCTGCCTGACCGGGTTGGGCATATTTGGGTGCCTGCATGGTAGAGGTTGCATAATGCATATTGCCTTTACCGCCTCTTCCACCGCGAAGGATAACCTGTCTGTCATTTCCATGCGACATATCTGCTACTATTTTGCCGGTTTCAAGCTCCTTAAGGACTGTACCCTCCGGTACCTTTATTATAAGGTCCTCACCATTATTTCCGCTACAGCGTTTATTTCCACCGTCCTCGCCGTTAGGGGCGCAGTATTTATGTACATATCTGAAATCATTTAATGTATTCAGTCCTTTGTCTACAACAAAAATGACATCTCCGCCCTTTCCGCCATCTCCGCCGTCCGGACCGCCATCAGGTACAAATTTTTCACGGCGGAAAGATACATGTCCGTCTCCGCCTTTACCGGACCTGATATAGATTTTAGCCGTATCTGCAAACATAGTATTTCCTTTCAAAAAAAACGGGGCTTCGAAAAATCAAAGCCCCGACGATATATTTAAGCTTCTTCAACAGGGTAAACGCTAGCCTGCTTCTTATCCCTGCCCTTTCTCTCGAATCTTAATGTTCCGTCAACGAGTGAATATAATGTGACATCCCTGCCGATACCAACATTAACACCGGGATGAATTCTTGTTCCACGCTGCTTGTACAGAATGTTGCCAGCCTTTACGAACTGACCGTCTGCACGCTTCGGTCCTAATCTCTTTGACTCAGAATCTCTGCCGTTCTTTGTAGAACCAACACCTTTTTTATGAGCGAAGAACTGAAGGTCCAATCTTAACATATCTACACCTCCTATTTTTCTATTGTGATGTACTGTTTTCCATACTGTTTTTGGATGAACTGCAGCCCTAAATACATGCTCCGCATAAGAAGCTTACTATCCTTAGAGGGCTCATCCTTAAATTCGAAACGAATCAATCCTTTTTCGGGATCGGCGAACTCATCACCTTTATCGGATGTGAATTTATCTATACTGTTTACTGTATTTATCACAAGAATAGATACCGAAGCACAGACAATATCCTTTCCATGAACCGAATACCCGGCATGACCGCTGCATTCAAAGCCCATAACTGCATCCTTTTCGTTTCTTAAAAATTTAAATTTAATCATTATGCGTTGATCTTCTCGATCTTTAACTTTGTATAAGGCTGTCTGTGACCGTTCTTCTTGTGGTATCCGCTCTTTCTCTTGTACTTGTAAACGATAACTTTTCTGGCCTTGCCTTCCTCAACAACTGTTGCTGAAACGCTTGCGCCCTTTACAGTGGGATTTCCAAGAACGATTGAATCACCGCCAATAGCAAGTACCTGATCGAAGCTATAAGCTTCACCCTCAGCTAAACCAAGCTTTTCAACCTTGATTACATCGCCTTCGGCAACCTTGTACTGCTTTCCGCCTGTTGCAATAATAGCGTACATAAGACTCCTCCTATTATAATTACTCGCCAACTTCGGGGAACAAATAACGTTACTTAACCCTCATTGTGCGGCACACTCAGATAGTTTAACATTGCTTTAATGCAATGTCAAGCAAAAAACACTGGAAAGTTAAAAAAATATGAACCATTTTTGATAATGTCCTAATATACCATAAGGGAAAATGTCCCAAAGTGGTATGATACTTCCATCAACAGATGGAGGTGACTATTATCAGAAAGGTAGAACTATCAATGGATGAACAAAAGAAATATGAGGTGA
>JAZQNG010000011.1:0-13077 GCA_045627205.1 Lachnospiraceae bacterium | reverse complement strand
GTTGAATTTTGTTAAAAAAGGTCCGTCCCCAATAGAGAATTTTGTTAAAAAAGGTCCGTCCCCAATAGAGAATTATGCCGTAACAATAGCGTTTGCGGCCTGAAGACCGAATTTCTCGACTGCAGATTCGCGCATCTTGTACTTCAGGATTTTTCCTGCTGCGTTCATAGGGAAGGAATCCACGAAGTCCACATATCTGGGAATCTTGTGCTTTGCCATGTTCTTGCGGACATAATCCTTCAGCTCGTCCTCCGTCATGGTCTCGCCTTCCTTCAGGATGATGCAGGCCATGATTTCCTCGCCGTAATCGCGGTCCGGAACGCCTATTACCTGAACATCCTCAACCTTCGGATGTGTATAAATAAATTCCTCGATTTCCTTAGGATATATATTTTCACCGCCACGGATAATCATATCCTTGATACGGCCCGTAATCTTATAGTAGCCGTCCGGAGTACGCCTTGCCAGGTCACCTGTATGGAGCCATCCGTTTTCATCTATCGCTGCCGCGGTAGCCTCAGGCATCTTATAGTAGCCCTTCATGATATTATAGCCGCGTGCTACAAACTCGCCATCGACATTGTCCGGCAGATCCTCTCCGGTCTCGGGATCGACGATTTTACATTCTACGCCGAAAATAGGTCCGCCGACCGTATTCACACGTGCCTCAATTGAATCGGTTGTCTTTGACATCGTACATGCCGGCGATGCCTCAGTCTGACCATAGGTGATACAGATTTCCGACATATTCATCTTGTCGAGAACCTCCTGCATAACCTTTATAGGACAAGGGCTGCCTGCCATAATACCGGTACGCATATGTGAAAAATCGGTTTTATCAAAATTCTCATGTCCAAGCATGGCAATAAACATTGTAGGTACACCATGGAAGGCCGTGATTTTCTCCCTGTTGATGCAGTCCAGACCCTTTCTCGGTGAAAAGGCGGTAATGGGACTCATGGTAACGCCGTGAGTCATTGAAGCGGTCATGGCAAGAACCATGCCGAAGCAATGGAACATAGGAACCTGAATCATCATACGGTCTGCCGTAGAAAGATCCATACAGTCTCCGATTGCCTTGCCGTTATTTACAACATTGTAATGTGTAAGCATTACGCCCTTCGGGAATCCGGTGGTACCCGAAGTGTACTGCATGTTGGCAACATCATTCTTGTTTACGAAACGGCGGCGGAATTCAACCTCCTTCTGTGATACTGTTTCAGAAAGGGCAACTGCCTCCTCCCAGGTATAGCAGCCAGGACGTTTCTCGCCGGCCACAACAATATTTCTAAGGAAGGGAAGTCTCTCGGAAACAAGACGTCCGGGCTCACATTCTGCAAGCTCAGGACAAAGCTCGTCTATTATTTCACAGTAATCAATATCCTTGTACTTTTCAATCATTACCAGTGTCTGGGTATCTGACTGACGGAGCAGATATTCAATTTCATGTACTCTGTAGGCCGTATTTACCGTAACAAGTACTGCTCCGATCTTTGTAGTCGCCCAGAATGTAATATACCACTGGGGCACATTCGTAGCCCAGATGGCAACATGGTCTCCCTTTCGCACACCCATCGCAATAAGCGAACGTGCAAAGGTATCAACATCATTTCTGAATTCAATATAGGTTCTTGTATAATCAAGCTCGGTATATCTGAAGGCATACTGCTCCGGGAATTCCTTGCACATACGGTCAAGTACATCCGGGAAGGTACAGTCAATGAGAGTTTCCTTGGGCCATACATACTTTCCTGT
Organism: Lachnospiraceae bacterium; assembly: GCA_045627205.1. Taxonomy (GTDB): domain Bacteria; phylum Bacillota; class Clostridia; order Lachnospirales; family Lachnospiraceae; genus RUG11977. The sequence continues at coordinate 11,322 of JAZQNG010000011.1, read as the reverse complement.
ATGTGCCTTGTTGTCCTGAAGGTAGTCCTGCTGTTCCTCACGGTATTCTGCCATGTAGTTTGCAAAATGAGGGAATGCGATACCTGCATTCTGAAGACCTTTATCCCATCTTTTAACCCATTCCAGTGAAACATATCCGCTGTATTTGATTTCAGCAAGTGCAGTAAACACACCGCGAAGAGGCATATCACCCTGCCCCATAAGCTTATATCTGACCTTCTCGCCATCCATGACACTATCCTTAACATGAATATGTCTGATGTAGGAGCCGATATTCTTCACAGTCTCTTCCGGTGATTCACCCATGTATCTGTAGGGATGGTGAATATCCCAAAGAGCTGCAACCTTTTTGCTGTTTATTCTGTCAAGAAGCCTCTTCAGACGCATGGTATCACTGTATACGCCGTTCGATTCGACAAGCAGTGTTACATTTTCATACTTTTCGGCAATTGATGAAAGCTCACTCAAAACAGATGCAACATACTCATCGTCCACATCGTCGACAGGCTCAGGTGTTCCATCTGCCAGTAGCCTGACATAGGGGGTTCCGAGACGGTCTGCAAGCTCCATATAGTCCGAGACTTCCTTTATGCATAAATCGTGTTTATCAGTCTCCTTAAGAATGCATCCCGTATCAAGGCAGGGAATTTCTAGTCGTAGTTCGTCCAGTTTATTTTTGGTAGCGTCAAGCTTATCCAATTTAAAAGCAGATGAATTAACGACAGAAATTTCGTCACCGATACCACGGATTTCAATACCGTCAAAGCCTAAATCCTTGGCCATTGAATAGATATCAACCCAGCTGAAATCAGGACACGCAATTGTTGAAAAACTGATTTTCACGGTAATCTTTTCCTCCTGAATTAATAAAGTGCAGATAAATCGTCGCGTTGCCATTTTGGCAAACTACTCCGACTATCTGCACTATTATATACATATGTCAATAAGATTTCAAGATTTTTTTAATAATCCTTCAGGCTTCTTTTCCCAAAGTAATTTTTTTGATTACGAACAATGTTCCAAGTGTAAGTGCTACACCGATTGCAAGAACAATCCATGCATTCTGGATAAGTCCGGCAAGAATGAAGCATATGAATGAAATCGCTGCAACAGTTATTGCATAGGGCAGCTGGGTGGAAACATGGTTTACGTGCTCGCACTGTGCACCTGCACTTGACATAATCGTTGTATCCGAAATAGGTGAACAGTGGTCACCGCATACTGAACCTGCAAGACACGCGGACATACCGATGATCATAAGTGTGGGGTCGTTCGCAAATACACCGAGTACAATCGGGATAAGGATACCGAAGGTACCCCATGAGGTTCCGGTAGCAAATGCAATAACACATGCCACTATAAAGATGATTGCGGGAAGCAGCTTTGCAAGTGAGCCTGCATTTGCAAGTGCATCGGCAACAAATTCACTTGATCCGAGAAGACCTGTGGTTGTCTTTAATGCAGTAGCAAGGGTAAGGATCAGGATTGCGGGAACCATGGCCTTAAAGCCCTCGGGAATGCATTTCATTGCATCTGTCAGATTTACGAGCTTTCTGCAGATAAGATAAATAAATGTAAACAGTAAAGCTACAATTCCGGCAAGAGGAAGACCTACCGTCGCATCGGTATCACCAAATGATCCGACGAAATCACAATAGTTTCCTGAAGCAGAATCAAAGAAGCCTCCGACATAAATCAGTGAAACAACACTGACACCGATAAGTACAAGGATCGGAAGTACAAGGTCAAGCACACGTCCGTTGGGATTTGCTTCCTCATCCTTAGTAGTAATGACCTCTGTACCAAAGGTAAACAAATCACCCTTGTCCGCATTCTTCTCATGCAGTCTCATGGGACCAAAGTCAAACTTCATGAAGGTAATCGCAAGAATGAATACAAATGTCAGTAATGAATAGAAATTGTAAGGAATTGCCTGGCAGAAAAGGCTGAAGGAGGATACATCCCCGCCAACATCTCCCGTATATTCGGCAACTGCCGCAGCCCATGAGGAAATAGGTGCTATCATGCAGACAGGTGCTGCCGTAGCATCAATCAGGTAAGCGAGCTTTGCACGGCTGATTTTCTTTGAGTCCGTAACAGGTCTCATTACAGAACCTACCGTTAGACAGTTGAAATAGTCATCGATAAATATAAGTACACCGAGAACGAAGGTGCAAATAGCCGCACCGACCTTGGACTTAATGTTCTTCTGTGCCCAGCGGCCGAAGGCTGCCGAACCGCCTGTACGGTTAATAAGTGCAACCATGATTCCAAGGATTACAAGGAATACAAAAATGCCTGCTGTTCCGGAAACCGCATCAATCAGACCTGAATTGTTCAGGGCATCAAAGGAGCTGACGGGATTGAAATTGCCATAAAGAAGCATTCCCGCAAGAACACCGATAAACAGTGAGCTGTAAACCTCCTTAGTAATAAGAGCGAGTGCAATGGCAAGAAGCGGAGGTACCAGTGACATAAATGTCGCATAGTAGCCTGTTCCTGTTTCAACAATGCCCTCACCGCCACAGGTTTCACAGGTCATCATTACAGTCTGACCTTCAGCCGTTACTGCCTCAACCAGGCCCGTTCCGCCGCAGTCTCCACATTCGATCTGCGAAATGCCCGTGTTCTTCATAGCAATAGCCAGCACAACATAGAGCAATAATGCTATTCCGATAGCAATAGCTTTTTTGAGATTCTTTTTTTTCATCTCATGTTTCCCCCTTAAAAATATTCTTCTCCAACACAAATTTGATATACAAATTTATACACAGAAAGTTTATCAGAAATATATAAAAAATACAAGCGTGAATCTTATTTTATAATCATTCTTGCCTTGTCCGGAAGACATGAAAAAGTAACATGGCTGCTCTTTCCCACAACCTCACCGTCCGTATGGATCCACAACGGTCTGTCAGTCTCGATTTCTATTGTTTTTGCAGTGATTTCGTCAACTCCCCGTTTTCCGACATGCCTGCTCTTTATTATCGTTGGCATCAGACGAAGATGCCACAGCTTTGACACATCGTGCAGCAGAAGCATCGTAACTTTTCCGTCCGTGGGGTCTGCGTGCGGTCCCATCGGCATTCCGCCCCCCTCATATACGGTATTCATGTTTGCGGCAAATATAAGCTTTTTGCACTTAATCATTCTCTTTCCGTCAATCGTGACCGTTGCCCTTGCCGGCTTGTTTGTAAATACCAGCTTCAATCCTATCAGATAGTAAACAAGCTTGCCGAGTCCGAAACGGTTAAGGAATTTTTTAAGTTTTGAATTTTCAACCCTTGCACAGATATCGGCATCATATCCCATTCCGGAGCTGACACCGAATTTTCTGCTTATTGCCCCGTCTGCAGACTGCACCAGTCCGTGGTCAACCCGTTTGAAAAAATGAGGATGAAGTGCATTTTCGCAGGCCTGCTTCATTTCTGTACAGATTCCGAGACCTCTTGCGAGATCGTTTCCCGAACCGGTCGGGACATAGCCAAGAATAAATTTGTTGTAATTTGAGAGGCCGTTTATCGCCTGATTCGCCGTACCGTCACCTCCAACAATGACAATACGCTTCATTTCAGGATGTTCCTCGCATATCTGCCTTGCAAAGGCTGTTGCATCCCCGCTTTTTTCTGTAAAAAACACCTCATACTCGGTCTTTGAATTGTTCAGTTTTTTCTCAATTTCGTCCCACAGCAGGCTCCCCTTGCCTGTGCGTGAACCCGGATTTACTATAAAATAATACATTTATAAACCTTCCTTTCCGTTTTCTTTTCCACAGCTTTTCCAGAATTCCGCAAGCCTTTCCTTCATATTCCCGGCTGTCACGTATTCGTAGGGATACCATTCCTGCGGGAATAAATCTGAATACTGCTTCGTCCCGAACCGTTCGTCAAGCAGAAGGATTGCACCCCTGTCATCGTCCGTCCTTATTACACGCCCGGCAGACTGAAGCACCTTGTTCATTCCGTTATAAAGATATGCATATTCAAAACCTGTTCCGCACTTTTCATCGAAATAGTTTCTGAACAGCTCCCGTTCATTGCATACCTGAGGCAGTCCCGTTCCGACTATCACGGCACCTATCAGCCTGTCTGCACGAAGATCGATTCCTTCACCGAAAATACCGCCCATAACACAGAAGCCTATTCTGGTCTCCGGACCCTCGGCATCAAAGAACTCGAGGAACGCCTCCTTTTCCTCCTCTGTCATATTCTGAAGCTGAAGGGCAAGGATTGTTTTTCCGTTCCTGCTGCCATTATCCTCCGGCGTCCCATTACCGGTGCTAAAGCTCTCCAACTCCCCTCCATCCTGTACATAAAGGTTTCCAAGGACCTCCGAAATATCCTTCAGCATCCTGTAGGAGGGAAAGAATACCATATAATTTCCCTTTTTTGCTTCTACGAAATTTTTAATGTATCCGGCAATTTTTAAATATTCGCTGCCGCTTCTTCTTGTATATTTTGTACTCACATCACGGGCCACCATTATTATCCGGTTTTCCTTCGAAAAAGGTGACGGTGCATATACCGCATAATCGGTGTCTGCATTGCCGCCGAGCTGCTCAATATAATATCTTATCGGCAAAAGCGTTGCCGAAAATAGTGTTGCACTTTTCCCCTTGGCAAAGCACTGCTTCAAAAGCCTTGAGGGATCCATGCACTGAAGATGCAGATAAAAATCCCCGCCGTTCTGATAGTCCGAATATATGCAATACTCCTCATCCATCCCCTCGTACATATTTACGAAATGACGTACCTCCAGATAAAGCTCCGACAGCATTTCCGGGTCGGCAGCCGTAAACTGTCTTGGCAGTCCCTCATAAACACCCATAAAATTCACCAGGCTGCCGTATAGGCTGTCAGCATCCTCCCACACAGCAAAGTCCTCACACTGGCGTTTTATTTCGAGAAGTGACTTATTGCAGCGTTCAAGTGCATTTGACAGTCTTTTATGCGACGCATCCGTCACCCCGACCATCCTTTTTACCGCAAGGAATTTCTCCTTTATCAGTACAGCGCTGTACATTTCACGTGCTCTTTCAACGAGATTGTGGGCCTCATCGATAAGGAAAACATAGTCATGCTTTCTTCCGTCCGCAAAAAAACGGTGAAGATACACATTCGGGTCGAAAAGATAATTATAATCACATATGATGGCATCCGACCAGGTTGTTACATCCAGCCCCATTTCAAACGGACAGACATTATATTTCTCCGCATATTTTTCAATAAGACCGCGATTTATCTCCTCCTCATGTGTCAGCATATCATAAACGCAGTCATTAACCCGGTCGAAATGTCCCCTTGCTCTCGGACAGTCCACCGGATTGCACGAGGGCTTTTCCAATACGCAGATTTTATCCTTTGCCGTAATAGTTGCTATTTTCAGACGCATCCCCTTATTCACAAGCATATGGAAGGCCTCCTCCGCAACCGTCCTGGCTATCGTTTTTGCCGTTCCGTAGAAAATCTTCGAGGCCTTTTCCTCTCCCATAGCCCGAACCGCAGGAAAAACCGTTGATATTGTTTTCCCGACGCCTGTCGGAGCCTCAAGGAACAGCTTCTTTTCGCGCATAATCGTCCTGTAAACGCCTGCTACAAGATCTCGCTGTCCGTGTCTGTAGCTAAACGGAAATTCAACCTTTTTTACGGATTCGTTTCTTGCTCTTCCCCACTTTATCTGCCATGCCATCCATTTTGCATACTCATGTGTCAGACTGTCAAACCATTCCTTCAGTGTACCAAACTGAAAAACCTCTTTAAACTGCTTTATCTGTTCAGTATCAATATTACAGTAGGTCATCTGTACACCGACATCCGCCAGTCCCTCCTGAAGTGCATAAATATAGGCATAACATTTTGCCTGTGCCTTGTGAACCGCTACAGGCTCATCCATGCGGAATATATCGCCATAGGTGGTCTTTATCTCATCAATAAAATATATACTCTCAGGTTCAGAGGATATGAATATTCCATCGGCGCGTCCGTCAATGCTGATAATCATTTTCTCGCCGTCATATTCCTCCTCTGCATCAAAACTTAAGGCAACCTCAGCACGGTAGTCTGCCGGCTGACGCTTCTGAATCTTCCGATGAAGCCTGCTTCCCGCCTGCATTGCATCCGGATCGGCATGAGTGCTACGCGAATCAATATCCCCGCCACGAAGGATAAATTCCACAATATCACGCACTGAAATATTAAATTTTCTTATCTCATCACTCATAAAATTTATCCCTTCCTGACCCTGGGGGGACGGGGTTCCAGAGTCAAAATCCGGCAAATCACTATTCAGTAAAAAGGGCCGAGGCACATGCCTCAGCCCACCCTTGCTTCTGTATAACCTTTTATCTGATTATTCCTCGTCATCATCAAACATTTCATCGAAATCCTCTGAATCAAGAAGCTCATCAAAGGCATCGCTCGCAGCCTCAAGCTCCTCATCTGTTTCGATATCATCAAGGTCGTAATTATCATTTCCGTTATCGATAAAACGGTAAAGAAGGAAGTCCCCATCCGGGTCGTCCTCCGGAAGAAGTGCTATATAGTCCCTTCCGTCGCACGGGAAAATAGCGATTACATCGCACACCAGCTCGCTGCCATCCTCAAGCGTCAGGGTAACCTGATCGAACTCCTCTTCATCATTATTTAAATTCATATTCTCGTCTGCCATAATAACTCTGCCGCTCAAACGGCAACCTCCTTAAAAGTGATAAATTGCGATTTATTGCTTCCTTCATTAGAATATCAGAATATGCCGATTAATGCAAGCAGATTTACGCATATGCCGACATTATGGTCTTTCGGGAACGATTTCCGGCCTGATTTCCATCCCCATCTCGTAAATAAATCTGGACGGGTCATATTCCCTGCCAAAACGTTCTGCGGAGTATAAAAGAAACAGCCTGTTTTTTGCCCTTGTTACCGCAACATAAAACATCCTGCGCTCCTCCTCTATTTCAGCGGTAGTTTCGGCCTGCCAGTAGGGCATAAAGTCCTCATTGACATCGATAATGAAAACCGTATCAAACTCCAGCCCCTTAGCCGAATGAAAGGTCAGGAGACGCACTCCGGTATTTTCAGGTCTTTCCTTAGAATTTGATACACGCCTGAGCGCATCTGTATAATCGGCAATATACTGCTTCCACGATGAAAGCGAGCCGTGCTCCTTTGCAGAAGCCTCCAGCTCATCCAGTATTTCAAGGAGCGAGTCGCAGTCTGTCTGACGGTCTGCGGCATACTCCTTCAGGTAGCCCTCATAGCCCACAGCTTTCCTGATATAACGTATACCTGCAAAGGGATCAAGTCTTGCAATTATTCCAAGGTCATATTTCAGTTTATCCAGCTTTTCCGTGACATATGCCTTCGCGCAATTATCCTGATAAAGGTCCTTAAGGCAGATGTCCTCACGTCTGAAGCTTTCCCTTGATATATAACGCTTTGGCCTGTTGATTATGCTTAACAGACTGTCACGGCTGATTTTTACAGTGTCATCCCGGTCTCCTGCCCCTGAAAATTCCTCTGCTGTTTCAAGATATGCCATTATGTTTCTAGAAATCCAATGCTCATAAATATTGGGAATTGTTTCACGGACATCAAATGGTATGTTTTCCTTCCGAAGCAGTGAAATAAGTGTCCTCGGCTGTGTATTGGTCCTGTAAAGTACAGCGATGTCTTCCAGTGGTATTCCCTCCTGCTCAAGCATCTTTACCATACTGACAATATATCCGTTCTGCTCCTCCAGACACCTGAAGGAACGTAACCTGACAAGTCCGCTGCCCCCGTCTGCTCCCCTGCCTGTCTCAAGAAGCTTTTTATACCTGTTTTTATTATGTGAAATCAGCCTTGCCGAAGCATCAACTATATTCGCCGCGCACCTGTAATTCACTCCCAATGCGATTTTTTCAAAGCCGTCAGCATTTGTATAGTCCCTTTCAAACTGAAAACACATTTTGGGTTCAGACCCCCTAAAGGAATAAATCGACTGATCGTCATCACCAACCACGAAAAGATTGTCATCGGGCTGTGAAAGAAGTCTGACAAGCCTGTACTGAAGCGGACAAATATCCTGAAATTCATCCACAAGAACATATTCAAAACAGCCCTGCCAGTATTGGAGAATATCCCTTCTCGTTTTGAACAGCTCAAGGCATTTCAGCATCATATCATCAAAATCAAGCTTTCCCTCGGTCGCCAGCCTGCTGCAGAATTCCTTATACAAGCCCTCAAAGGCATCCTGTTCTACAAGCGTAGAGTGGAATTTTTCCCCTTCACCTCTGTTTTTATAACGGCTTATCTCACCGGAAGCAAGCATAACAAAATCCGTACTGTCCCTGCCTTCTATTTTTAATTTGTCGGCAGCCTCACGGATATATCTGTTTCTTTCATCCTCCCGTAATATGTTGGAAGCATCGTAACGATATGCATACCTGATAATCTTAAAGAATAGCGAATGAAATGTACCAAAGCTGACGCCTGACTTTCCGCCGCTAAGACGCCTGTAACGTTCCTTCATTTCATCGGCTGCCGCTCTGGTAAAGGTAATGACTAATATTTTCTCAGGTGGTATTTCAAGCTCCCCGGCCAGATACATTACGCGATGCGTAATGACGGTAGTCTTCCCGGAGCCCGGTCCCGCCAGCACCATACATGGACCTGATGTATGATGAATGGCTGTATTCTGTTGTTTATTTTCCTTCATCAATATCTCCTATTGATCACCTGATGTCGCAATCAAGAATCTGACTGTCATTTTATCATAATCAGCCAAAATCCGCAATAATAACGCATAAAATGTGTTAAATTCTCTTGTATTTCTATTTTTTTCTTTCTAAAATTACAGTAAGTTAAGGTCTCTAACTCACTGTTTTTTGTTTTTCTCAATATGATTTACCACTATTTTCGGGAGGGCGTCATGAAGGAAGAAATAAAAGAAACCTATGGTTCCATGGTTAAAGAATTACGAATAAAGAACGGACTGACTCAGTGTGCTGTCGCAGAGGCTATCGGAGTTACTCCGGGCTATATCAGCCATGTTGAAAACAACCGGACCGCCATGTCCTTAAGAATACTGATTTTTTATGCCAAAACACTCGGCATTTCCCTCGATTCCCTTGTCGGACAGCTTGAGCCGGCCTATAGGATGACCTCCCTTGACAACGAAATAATGGCTGAAATTTCAAAGCTTGAAGATACGGAAAAGGTAGCCCTTCTTCAAACAATCAAGCTCTGGAAAAAGGTAAAAAAAGGATGACCCTTAAGGTCATCCTTTAAGCATTTCTATTCCTTTTCTTATTCTGTTAAGTGATTCCTCTTTACCGAGTATAACCATTATCTCGTAAGCGCCGCCCGGTGTCATCTGCTTTCCTGAAACTGCTGTACGCAGCGGCCAGAGTGCTATACCATTCTTAATTTCCTTCTCGGCAACATATGCTGATACAAGCTCTGAAAGATTGTCCGGTGTGAAGACATCAAGAGCCTCAAGTCTTGGAAGAAGGTCCTGCAGCGTCTCAAGCGAATTCTCCGAATTGGTTTTCATCTTCTTGTGTGTATACATTTCAACATCATACTCAGGAAGCTCATCGAAGAAATCAATCTTTTCAGGAATATCACAGAGAGTCTCTATTCTGGTTTTTACAAGCTCTGCGATTGCCTTCTTATCGTAATCCTTCTTTATCACACTGTCAATGTAAGGAAGTGCAAGCTCATAATATCTGTCAAAGTCCATTGCCTTCAGGTATTCACCATTCATCCAGCGGAGCTTAACCATATCAAACACTGCCGGTGATTTGCTTATTTTGGTATAATCAAACTCCTCAATAAGCTCCTGAAGTGAAAGGATTTCCCTGTTATCAGAACTGCTCCATCCGCAGAGGGCCATGAAGTTCACGATTGCCTCGGCAACAAAGCCCTGTTCAATCAGGTCCTCAAAGGAGGAATGACCGCTTCTCTTTGAAAGCTTCTGATGCTCCTCGTTTGTAATCAGAGGACAGTGAATATATACCGGCTCCTTCCAGCCGAAGGCATTGTAAAGCCTTGTATATTTAGGGGTTGATGAAAGATACTCGTTTCCTCTTACAACATGTGTGATTTCCATCAGATGGTCATCAATGACATTTGCAAAATTGTAGGTAGGAAATCCGTCCGATTTAATGAGTATCTGGTCATCCAGCTCCGAATTATCAACGGTAATATCTCCGTAAATCGCATCCGTAAAGGTTGTTGTACCCTCCTCGGGAATATTCTGTCTGATTACGAAGGGCATTCCTGCTGCAAGGTTCGCCTCAACCTCTTCCTTTGACAGATTAAGACAATGCTTGTCGTATTTAGTAATAGTCTCACCATTTACAGTAGAAGTAAGTGATTCAAGACGCTCCTTTGTACAGAAGCAGTAATAGGCATCACCCTGCTCAACAAGCTGCTTTGCATATTTCATATACACGCCGGTAGCCATACGTTCGCTCTGGACGTACGGACCATAGCCCTTATCCTTGTCCGGTCCTTCATCATGAAGCAGACCGGTTTTCTCCATTGTTCTGTAAATAATATCTACGGCACCCTCAACATATCTGCCCTGGTCCGTATCCTCAATACGGAGAATGAAGTCTCCGCCTGCATGCTTTGCAATAAGGAACTCATATAATGCCGTCCTTAAATTGCCGACATGCATCCTTCCTGTCGGACTGGGTGCATATCTTGTTCTTACTTTATCCATTTTTCCTCCTAATCCCCTCTAAAGTGAAACGCTGTTCGACACATTTTGTGCACATGCTTACTGCTTAGGGCAGACCATAGTCATTCCCTTTTTGTATAAATCAATTGAAAGAACACCATCTGCTATCGTACCCTCAGATTCCTCTTCTTCAATGACAATGCTTACCTTATTTCCTTCACTTGACCAGGTGCCTTCATATGCTTTACCGTCAAGCGTAACCGTACATGCTGCTGCCTCCTGTAAATCAAAGGAAGCTCCTTCCTCATATGCCGCAGAAATATCAAAGGTATAATCACCGATTTCAACCGAATCGGCTACATATACACCGCAGTTAGGATCAGCCTTGCAGGCGCAGAGAGTCAGCGCCATAACTAATATAAGTATAACACACAATATATTCCTTGAAATTTTTCTCATAATTCCTCCTAATGCAACGAATGTAATAAGTTGCTCATGGAGTAGATTGGTGCGTTCTTTGCACCAATCTCATAGTTTGAAAAGAATTTTCAAACTTCCTCCTAATGCAACGAATGTAATGAGTTGCTCATGGTGTAGTTAATTAATGTTTCAAATATAAATTAAATTAAGTCGGATCGTAGCCATGTCGTTCTGTGA
>JAZQNG010000010.1:0-5170 GCA_045627205.1 Lachnospiraceae bacterium | reverse complement strand
GCTGTTGCAGCAAAGGTTGACTTCGTATTCAGCGCTGTAGATATGACAAAGGATGAAATCCGTGCAATTGAGGAGGCTTATGCGAAGGCAGAGGTTCCCGTTGTATCAAACAACAGTGCACATCGTTGGACACCTGATGTTCCCATGATTGTTCCGGAGCTTAATCCTGAGCATACAGATGTTATTGAATTCCAGAAGAAGAGACTTGGAACAAAGAAGGGCTTCGTTGCAGTAAAGCCCAACTGTTCAATCCAGAGCTATACTCCCGCTCTTTTCGCACTTTCAGAGTTCGAGCCCGAGACGGTTGTTGCTACAACATATCAGGCTATTTCAGGTGCAGGAAAGAACTTCAAGGATTGGCCTGAAATGATTGACAATGTTATTCCTTATATCGGTGGTGAGGAAGAAAAGTCAGAGCAGGAGCCTTTGAGAATCTGGGGTCATATCGAGAATGGCGAGATCGTAAAGGCAGAGGCACCTGTTATCACAACACAGTGTATCCGTGTTCCCGTAACAAACGGACATATGGCTGCAGTATTCGTAAACTTCAAGAAGAAGCCTACCAAGGAGCAGATTCTTGAAAAGTGGGCAAGCTTCAAGGGTGTACCTCAGGAGCTTGAGCTTCCTTCTGCTCCCAAGCAGTTCATCCATTACTTTGAGGAGGACAACCGTCCCCAGACAAAGCTTGACCGTGACTGTGAAGGCGGAATGGCAGTATGCATGGGCCGTTTAAGAGAGGACAAGGTATACGATTACAAATTCGTCGGCCTTTCCCACAACACACTCCGTGGTGCAGCAGGCGGCGCAGTACTTATGGCTGAGCTCCTCAAGGCTAAGGGCTTCATCTACTGATTCTTCATTGGGGACGGACCTTTTTTAACAAAATTCAACAAAAGGGACAGACCTCAAAATAAAATATGATATTTGAATGGCAAGGGTATCCTGATTGGAGGCCCTTGCTATTTTTGTATGCATATCGTTTGGATTGAGGTGGACAGGATTCTGAGTATTGAATATCAGACAGGATTTTGTGTATGAAATTATTGATTATATTGTAAATAGTGAGTATAATATACTTTGTATCGGTTAATTAAGTAGCTTTTGTAAGATGTAATTACGGAGAAGCGTATGGAGAACTCAGAGACATTAAAAAGACGTATTTCAGTTGCATTCGGAAGGGAGCTTCCGGATAAGGTTTTTACAAACTGCAGCGTTGTAAATGTATTTACAAATGAGCTGGAAAAAAAGGATATTCTCGTGTGTGACGGCAAAATTGCCGGAATCGGAAGCTATGCGGATTCACTTCGCAGTTGCGGTCTGCCGGAGGGCAGGATTGTCGATCTGGCCGGAAAAACCGTCTGCCCGGGTCTCATAGACGGACATATTCATATTGAGAGCAGTATGATGCCGCCGAGTCTGTTTGCGGAGGCTGTAATACCGCACGGAACAACGGCAGTCATTACCGACCCCCACGAAATTGTGAATGTGGCAGGCATAGGCGGCTTCAATTTTATGCTTGAGAACAGTAAGGACGTTCCGATGGATATATTTTTCGTGGTTCCCTCCTGCGTCCCGGCAACCGAACTTGATGAAGCAGGTGCGGCGCTGAATTCGGATGATATAGAGGTGCTGATGAAATCTGACAGGGTAGTCGGACTTGCCGAAATGATGAATGCCTTTGGAACCGTCAGAAATGATGATGAAATAATAAGGAAGATTCAGGCTGCAGAAAGGGCGGGCAAGGTCGTTGACGGGCATGCTCCCGGTCTTACCGGAACTGAGCTGAATGCCTATGTTACCTCCGGTGTTGCTTCAGACCATGAATGCAGTACGGCAGAGGAGGCACTTGAAAAGCTCCGCCTTGGCCAGTGGATAATGATAAGGGAAGGTACAGCTGCAAAAAATCTTGAAAGACTTATGCCGCTGTTTGACGAAAAATATTACGGGCGCTGTATGCTGGTAACGGATGACAAGCATCCCGGAGACCTTATCCGTCTCGGACATATTGATTATATTGTGCGTGAGGCAATACGACGCGGTGCAGACCCCTATAGGGCTATCAGAATGGCAAGCTTCAATGCCGCTGAATACTTCGGACTGAAGGCAAAGGGTGCGGTTGCACCCGGATATAAGGCGGACTTCATTGTAATAGATTCAATTTATGAATTTAATGTTTTGCAGGTTTACTACAATGGCGAAATTGTTGCGAAAGACGGCAAAATATGTAATAATTATTTAGAATCGAAAAAGAACGCCGATTTGATGATTTACCCCCGTGTGTTTAATTCCTTCAATATGCCTGAGATAAAGGCAGAGGACCTGAAATTAGAGGTAACCGGGAGCAAACGGCGCGTAATAGGACTTGTTCCGAATGAAATCCTGACGACGGAAATTATCACCGATTCTGATTTATCCGCAGATTTGCAAAACGGAATAGTTAAGGTTGCATTAATTGAGCGTCATAAAAATACAGGACATATCGGGCTTGGTTTTATGAGCGGCTATGGTTTGAAAAAGGGGGCAATTGCCTCAAGCATAGGACATGATTCGCACAATCTGATTGTAGCAGGAACAAACGAAGAAGATATGGCGCTTGCGGCAAATACGGTACGCAGTAATACCGGTGGCCTGGCCGTTGTGGCTGCCGGCTGTGTTCTTGGAGAACTTCCGTTGCCGATTGCCGGCCTGATGGGAGTTCTGGAGAAAGAGGAACTTGAAGAAAAACTTAACAGCCTGAAGGAAAAGACAAGAGAGCTGGGAGTTGATGAGGGTACAGACCCGTTTATGACGTTGAGCTTTGCAAGCCTTCCCGTTATACCGTCACTCAGGATAACAACCCATGGCCTTGTTGACGTCGCAACACAGTCTGTAGTTCCTGTATTTTTTGATTAATAATAGGGGATAGTTGATTAATTGTATGCTGAAAAAAAACGATGAGTTTGAAATCCTGATTACAGATATCGGTAATGACGGTGAAGGAATCGGACATTATGAAGGTATGGCCTTTTTTATTAAGGGTGCCGTAATAGGTGATAAAATACTTGCAGGCGCAACAAAGCTGAATAAAAGCTATGGCTACGCCAGGGTAGTAAGGGTACTGGAGCCTTCACCCTACAGGGTAGGTGCATTATGTCCGCTTGCCGGTCCCTGCGGTGGTTGTCAGCTTCAGCATATCAGCTATGATAAACAGCTTGAATTTAAGCAGAATAAGGTTAAAAACGACCTTATCCGTCTTGGGGGAATCGATTCCGGAAGATTTGAGGCTGGAAAACCTGACTCTGTCTGTTTTCATGATATCATCGGTATGAACAATCCGATTAATTACCGTAATAAAGGACAGTTTCCTGTAGGCTGTGATAAAAACGGTAAAACTGTTGTCGGCTTTTATGCAGGTCATACACATTCGATTATCGATACCGATTCCTGCCTGATTCAGCATGGCATCACAGATTACATTATGCGTGGTGTCCGAAGGTACATGGCAGAAAACAGTGTAAGTGCGTATGATGGGGAGTCGCATGGGCTTATCCGTCATATTCTTACGCGGGTCGGTTTCAGGTCGCATGAGGTCATGGTGTGTGTTGTCATCAATGGCAGGGAGCTTCCGAAATGGGAGAGACTTCAGACAATTCTCGAGGAAGAGATTAAAGGCTTCAACGCAGCGAAGGATGCCAAGTGGCATTCGGAAAAAGCACACAGGACCCTGACGGCGGATGAGACGGTATTCAGCTATAAGCTTGCTTCGTTATCAGTTAATATAAACACTGAGAATACTAACGTGATAATGGGGGAAAAGGTAGTTACGCTTGCCGGCAGGCCTTATATTACGGACTATATCGGTGATGTTCAGTATCAGATATCCCCGCTTTCGTTTTATCAGGTAAATCCGCTACAGACGGAGGTGCTGTACAGGACGGCGCTACGCTATGCAGGACTCTCGGAAAATCCTTTAAACAGTGCAGGAAAATTTGCAGATACATCTGAAAAAACGGCTGCTTCCGCTAAAAAAGGTATTGTATGGGATTTATACTGCGGGATAGGTACGATTTCACTATTCCTCGCCAAAGCTGCAAAGCAGGTTTATGGTGTTGAAATAATTCCGCAGGCGGTTGCTGATGCAAAAAGAAATGCTGAAATAAACAATATTTTAAATGCAGAATTTTTTACCGGAGCGGCAGAGGAGGTTCTTCCCCGCAAATATGAATCGGATAGTTCGATGAAGGCAGATGTGATAGTAGTTGACCCGCCGAGAAAGGGATGCGATGAAAGACTTCTTGCCACAGCTGTAAAAATGAATCCGGAACGCATCGTTTATGTATCCTGCGATCCTGCAACCATGTCAAGGGATATAAAATTTCTTGAACAGAACGGATATGTATTGCGTGAGGTTCAGCCGGTGGACCAGTTCCCTTTCAGCGTGCATGTGGAGACTGTCGTTTGTCTGTCCCAACAAAAACCGGACGATCATATCGAGATAGAAATTGACCTGGATGCGATGAGGCATTTTCAGATGATATGAGTAGACTGTATCGATTGAAGGAGGAAAACTGTATGGAATATTGGGATTTATATGATAGCGAAAGAAAGCCGCTGAACCGCGTTCATGCAAGGGGAGAAGCATTTGCGGAAGGCGAATATTATGTATGTGCCGAGGTATGGGTAAGGAACTCAAAGGGACAGTTTCTGATAACAAAACGTCATCCGGACAAAAAGGCCGGTAATCTCTGGGAGTTCACCGGAGGAGGGACACTTGCCGGAGAGAGTACACTGCAATCCGCGGTCAGAGAGCTGAAAGAGGAAACAGGCATCGATGCAAGTGAGGCAGAATTGAGGCTTTTTGCTACTTATCAGAGGAAAAACTATTTTCAGGATCTGTTCTTGCTGAATAAAGATATTGATATTGTCAATATAGTTCTGCAACCGGAAGAAACTATTGATGCACGGTGGGCTGCAGCTGATGAAATTCTACAGATGATAGAAAACGGAGAATTTGTACATTCAGTTGGAGTACGTTTTCAGATGTACAGAGAACTGGTTGGTTGATAGGTTAGATTCAACCATAAGGTGAGTCTGGGTCGATGGAGGAGTTATTGTATTCAAACGCGGGGGAAATATAATAAACTTATCAAGCTTGAAATATGATTTAAGGAGGAGTATAAATTTATGAAAA
>JAZQNG010000009.1:0-8620 GCA_045627205.1 Lachnospiraceae bacterium | reverse complement strand
ACGACATGGCTACATCCGACTTGGGTCAATCCGTCCCCGGTAATTTATTATTTAACAAGGATAGCAGTAGCCCATGCCGAAGGGTTGGTGTAATCGCTGTCTGAAATGGCATTGAGCTTCATTACGCTCTGACGGTTGCCGGTATCGGTAGCATCGTTGATCTGTGCATCGAAGCCGATCTTCCTGCCCTCTGTTGCAGGATCCTTGAGCTTGACTGAAAGCTCGACAATATATCCGTTATCCGTAAGTGAAGCAACTGCGGTGAAGTCCTCCTTCGAAGGAACTGTACCGTAGGAAAGCTTGTTGTCGTAGTTGCAGCGGTACTGACCGCAGAGTGAATCATAGCCTGCATTCTTGCAGTTGTTCTGGTCAACGAAGAATTCAATAGAATCCTGCTCATAAGCATTTGAAGCAGACTGGTTCAGAACGGGATCCGTAACCTTAATAAGTGCATAAAGGTAATTTTCATCCCACATCAGCTGGGTTGTTCCCTTTGCGCCCTCCCATGCGAGCACGGGAATGTCAATGGCATATTCTTTAGCTGAAGACCAGCAGTCATCGATTACTCCGTCAACAGCAGGCGATCCGTAAACAGCCTCGCATTCCTTTGTTTCCTTTTCGGGAAGAACAAGCTCTGAGCCGGCATATTCCTCGGGATTGAGGACAGCGTAATATGCCTTCTTGGGATTCATATCCTTATCAAAGAGAAGCGGACAGCCTTCCTTTCTCCAGCTTGTATCATCGCGGTAGCCCCAGAAGGTGATACGCTCGATGCGGTCTGCATACTGCTTGTAGAGCATAAACAGCTTTGCATACATTATAGCCTGATATTCCTCCATTTCCTCTGTAAGCTTGCCGGAGGGAATATTTGTTACATTAATATCCAATTCGGAAACGCTGATGCTGATTCCGTCAATGGCAGTGAACATATCAAGACTGTTCTTAACATCGGCGATTGAAGTACCGATATTGTAATGTCCTTGCATTCCGATACCATCGATCGGGATACCCTGTGCCTTCAGGTCGGCAACCATCGCTGCACAGATCTGGGCCTTGGCGGGAATGTCAAGATTGTAATCGTTGTAGTAAAGCTTTGCTGAAGGAGCTGCCTCGTGGGCAAGCTGGAAGGCAATTGCGATATAGTCTGTTCCGATTGATGCTGTCCACTGAGTAGGACGGAGGCACTTTGTCCAGTCGCCGTCGGCGGGAAGGACTGCAGAATCGCTGATTGCTTCATTAACAACATCCCATGAGAAGCACTCGCCCTCATAGTGTCCGGCTACACCGTTAATATGCTCGCGGAGCTGCTCGATAGCCTCGTCACGGTCCTTTGCAGACCTTCCGAGCCAGTTGCCGGACTGGCTGTGCCATGCAAGTGTGTGGCCGTGAACAAGAAGGTTGTTTGCCTTGGCAAAGGCAAGCATCTTATCGGCTGCAGCATAGGTAAAGGTACCTCTTGTCCTCTGCATTTCCTCAGGCTTCATGAGGTTTTCGGGAGTAATGATGTTGAAGTTGTCAAGTACAACCTGGAGCTCGTCGCTTGTTTCAAGCCAGGGATTGTAAATTGTTCCGATCAGGAAATAATCCTTATAGGCTTCCTTCAGTGATGTGGGAGCCTCTGTCGAAGGAGCAGGTGTAACATCATCTGTTGTGGCAGGAGCATCTGTCACAGCAGGAGCATCCGTTACGGCGGGAGCATCTGTTACAGCGGGAGCATCCGTAACTTCCGGGGCATCCGTTGTAGAGGGCTTATCGACCGTGTTTTCGGGAGAAGCTGTCTGCGATGTAGCACTTGTAGGCTTTGCAGGAGTGAATTCGACCTCCTTGGAGCACGCTGTCAGCACCAGTATCATGGCGAGCATGACAGCAACGCAGATAGAAAATCTTTTCTTCATGTTAAAATCCTTTCTTTTGTATCTGACGGAGAGTGTCCCCGGCAGATAAATATTATAAAAATAAAGCTGATAAATATTGTAATGTATGAACTGCGTTTATTCAAGCGATATATTGTCATATTTTCAGATTATTTTTGCGGCGCACACCGGGGATGGGCCGTGTCCGTTTCGCTTATACCGTACGGTTTATTATAATTATTAAACAGGATAATACATCTGATTGGTATTCATATATGCAGCCTGATGAAGTATACTTAAACCTGTGAATATTAATGTTGCAGATCACAGTCCTGCGGCAGGGACGCAGGCTATGACAGAAGGGGGTAAAGCATGGTTGATGTAAAGGGACGCTGGGCGCTTATTACAGGTGCAAGCAGGGGAATAGGTTACCTGTCGGCTAAATTCATGGCAGAGCAGGGCTGCAACCTGATTCTTCATTCAAGGAAAGCAGAGCATACTGAAAAGGTGCTGGAAGAGGTGAAGGCACTTGGCGTTGAGGCGTATGCGGTAAGTGCCGCGCTGGAGGATCTGGCACAGGTGGAAAAAATGCTTCAGGAAATAGATGCCCTGGGTAAAAGAGTTGATATAGTATTAAATAATGCAGGACTGCAGATTGCATACCGGACGCAATACATGGAAACACCTGCAGATGACTACGAGGCAAGCTTCCGTATCAATACCATAGCGCCTATGATGATATGCTATCATTTCCTGCCCAAAATGATTGAGGCGGGCTTTGGAAGAATCGTAAATACAACAAGCGGAATCCGTCTTGAGCCTGAGCAGGCCGGCTATTCTGCAAGCAAAGCCGCGCTTGATAAGGTCAGTATCGATATAGGAAGTAAGCTTTGCGGAACGGATGTATGCATAAACCTTGCCGATCCGGGCTGGTGCAGGACAGACCTTGGAGGCCCCAATGCGCCCAATGCGCCTGAAAGTGCAATCCCGGGCATTCTTGTGGGGGCTTTTGTTGACGATAAAAAGTCCGGAAGGATTTTCGGCGCGCAGAATTATGCAGGGATGACGCTTGCCGATGCCGTGGCTGCTGCTGAGTCTGTATGCAGCCCCTATTAGTTATTTGCCGGTCGTTCGGAGGACCTGGCGGACGCCATTTATTTCTTGATAAAGTGCGGTGCAGCGGATATAATTAATATGGCGTCGGGCGTACTGATGCCCGCTTCTTGCAGGGATATAAGGCAGCAGGGATATCATGAAAAAGGGATATCATGAAACAGTAATATCATTAAACAGTAATATCAAGAAACAGTAATATCATTAAACATAAATATCAATAATCAAAAATATCATTAATCAAAATATAAAGAAAGAACAGGTATTTTATATGAAAAAGCAGGCATTAAATCCATATCTTCCCTCATGGGAGTATGTTCCGGACGGTGAACCGTATGTTTTTGACGGCAGAGTATATGTATATGGCTCGCATGACCTTTATAACGGTCAGGCCTTCTGCCTTGGCGATTACATCACATATTCCGCGCCGGTTGAGGACCTTGGAGACTGGAGATACGAGGGTGTGATCTATCCGCGTATGGCCGACCCGATTAATGACGGAAGGGCTGTTCTGTATGCCCCGGATGTAACGGTCGGACCTGATGGCAGGTATTATCTGTATTATGTGCTCGATAAGGTAAGCATTGTTTCGGTATGCGTCAGCAGTTCGCCTGCAGGTCCCTTTGAGTTTTATGGCTATGTGCATTACGCAGATGGGACGCGTCTTGGCGAGAAGGAGGGTGATGAGCCGCAGTTCGATCCCGGAGTCATTACGGAGGATGGGAAAACCTATCTTTATACCGGCTTCTGTGGTTTTGGCGATAAGTCAAGGACCGGCTCGTTCTGTACCGTGCTTGACAGCGATATGCTCACAATTCTTGAGGCTCCGAAGCTTGTTGTGCCCGGCTCCTGCTACAGCGCAGGCACGGAATTTGAGGGGCATGCCTTCTTTGAGGCCTCCTCAATCAGAAAGAGAAATGGAATCTATTATTTCATTTATTCCTCGCAGGTTATGCACGAGCTCTGCTATGCAACCTCCGACAGACCTGACGGCGGCTTTAAATATGGCGGCGTAATAGTCAGCAACTGCGATGTAGGCATTGATTCCTACAAGCCTAAGGATATGCTGACTGCAACTCCCGGAAACAACCACGGAAGTATCGTACAGATCGGCGGGGACTGGTATATTTTCTATCACAGGCAGACAAACGGAACATGGTTCTCAAGACAGGGCTGTGCGGAAAAAATCCATTTTGAAGAGGACGGCTCCATCAGGCAGGTTGAGATAACCTCCTGCGGCCTGAACGGCGGCCCGCTTGTCGGAAAGGGCGAGTATGCAACCTATCTTGCCTGCAACATTTTTAATGACGAGACGCCCATGTCACGCTTCGGAAATCCCGACGCTGCTAAAATCATCATGGACGGACGCGACGGAGACGAGGAGCTTGGCTACGTTTACAATGTCAAGAAGGGCGATGTGATCGGCTTTAAATATTTTGACTGCAAGGGCATTAAAAAGGTAAAGGTGACCACAAGAGGCTATTCCTACGGCTATTTTGAGATACGTACGAAGTGGGACGGAGAGGTGCTTGGAACGATAAAGCTTGATGCCTCAAACTTCTGGGAAACCAGGGAGGCAGACATTGCAATTCCCGATGGCGTTAATGCGATTTACTTTACCTACCGTGATGGCGGTTCCTGCAGCTTCAAGAGCTTTGAACTGGCTTAAGTCCTGCGGTGCTTTATAAGGCAGGAAGCGCTAAAATAACCCGTCTGTAGCTTGACTATAGGGTGATGAGATAAACTGGAGGTGTGTCCCTAATGGAGAATTTTGTTAAAGAAGGTCCGTCCCCAATGGAGAAAATTGAGGCTTTTCAGAGGATTATCGAGGAGAGCGACAATGTTGTATTTTTTGGGGGTGCGGGCGTTTCGACGGAAAGCGGGATTCCGGATTTCAGGAGCAAGGACGGACTTTACAATCAGCATGATGTAAGGTTTGACAGGTTTACGCCGGAGTATCTTTTAAGCCATAGCTGTCTGGTTGACAATCCCAAAATTTATTTTGAGTTTCACCGTCAGAAGATGGATACGAGAAGGATTGAGCCGAACAATGCGCACAGATATTTGGCAAGGATCGAGGAAATGGGAAAGCTGAAGGCAGTAGTCACCCAGAATATCGACGGGCTTCACCAGAAGGCCGGAAGTAAAAAGGTTTACGAGATACACGGAAGTGCATTAAGGAACTACTGTATGCGCTGTGGGAAAAAGTATTCCACGGACTATATTTTTGATTCGGAGGAGCCGGTTCCGCGATGCGACTGCGGCGGTATCATCCGTGCCGATATTACGCTGTATGAGGAGAGCCTGCCTGATGAGGCGGTTGACAGGGCAATAGCTGCCATCGCTGCAGCAGATACGCTGATAATCGGCGGTACCTCACTGACGGTATACCCTGCGGCCTCGTTTATAAATTATTTCAACGGCAGAAATGTTGTCATAATCAACAGGGACGAGCTTCCCTTCAAAAGAGGCGGCAATGTACTGACAATCAATGAGAAAATCGGAGAGGTTTTCCTTGAACTGGCAAAGCGTCAGGGTATTGAGCTGTAGATACAGCTGCGGGTTCCGTGCCGGACAGCTGATTTGACCTTCTAACTTGGACATGCAGATAATGTCAATTTTCTTGTGAAATGTTGTCAACATTAGCCGGAACGATTGTAAATAAAAAATTATATGATATGATAAATTCGTTTGTGAATAACGGACATCCGCTTATTTTGGCGGATGAAAACTGACGGGCCTGCAAAAAGGCAGGCATTTGAAAGGAGAAAAATAATCATGAAAAAAAGACTTGTAGCGCTGATGCTTGTTCTTGCTCTTGCATTTACCTGTGCGGCATGCGATAGCACAGAGAAGCCCGCTGAGCCTTCAGCTGCCCCTGCAGCAACCGATGCACCTGCAGAGCCTACAGAGGCACCTACACCTACAGAGGTACCTGCAACTCCCACACCTACAGAGGTTCCCGCAACCCCTACCCCTACACCCGTACCTACCTTAAGCCCTGAGGAGCTTGAAGCGGTATCCATCAAGGATGCTCTGGCAGAGCATGGCGTAAAGGCCGGAACCTGTATGAATTCATTTTTCATTGATGGCGGACAGAATGAGGAGCTTATTCTCAAGCAGTTCAACAGTATCACAATGGAAAACAATATGAAGCCCGATTACATTTTCAATCAGAAGAAGTGCCAGGAAACAGGCGAGGTTGTTATCGAGCTCAATCCCGATGCCGTAAAGATGCTTGACTGGGCAAAGGAAAACGGCGTTGCATTAAGAGGACATACCTTTGTATGGTACAGCCAGACTCCCAGGTGGCTCTTCACCGAGAACTTTGATTCAAAGTCGGCAAAGGCAAGCCGCGATGTTATGCTTACAAGAATGGAAGGCATGATAAAGGGCATGTTCGAGGCACTTGAAGAGGGCGGCTATCTTGACCTTTTCTATGCTTATGACGTTGTAAACGAAGCAATCAATGATGACGGAACCTTACGTTCAATGTGGAACAGCTGGTACGAAGCAATCGGCGATGACTATATCTGGTGGGCATTCTACTATGCGGATAAATATGCTCCCGAGCATGTAGATCTTTACTACAATGATTACAATGAGCAGTTCAAGACACAGTACATCATTGACCTTGTAAAGACTCTTGTTGATGAGGAAGGCAACTACCTGATTGACGGTATCGGCTGCCAGGCTCATCTTTACACAATGGACGGACTTCCTGAGTACTTTAAGCACATCGACGCAATCGCAGAGCTCGGACTTAAGGTTGAGCTCACAGAGCTTGATGTCGAGCTTGGTGCTTGGCAGAAGGATATCCCTGCAAACGAGGAAAACTACGCTGTTCAGGGACGCTACTACTACGACCTTGTAAACGGTCTTCTTGAGAGAGTTGATGCCGGAACACTGAAGCTTGATGCACTTACCTTCTGGGGCTACAACGATGCAATGTCATGGAGAAAGGAAAAGTATCCCTGCCTCTACTACAAGGATCTGACTCCCAAGCCTGCCTTCTACGGTGCGGCACAGGTAAAGGAATATGCCGGCTTTGATGAATAATTCAAAATATATTTTCGCATCCGATATTCATGGTTCACGGTATTATTGCGAAAAGCTGCTTGAGAAGGCAGCAGAGCTTGAAGCCGCACGCATTGTCCTTTTGGGTGATATTCTTTACCACGGTCCAAGGAACGACCTTCCGCGCGACTACAGCCCAAAGGCAGTCGCAGAGCTTCTGAACGGAGTGAAGGAGCGGCTTATCTGTGTCAGGGGCAACTGTGACGCGGAGGTGGACCAGCTGCTTCTGCAGTTCCCCATCCTCGGCGAGCAGGGCGTAATGGAGCTGGGCGGACAGCGGCTTTACCTGACCCACGGACATCACTACAATATTGACACTCCCCTGCCCATGTGCAGCGGCGACATAATGCTTTACGGACATACCCACATCCCGCTGGATGAAACAAGGGACGGCTTCAGATTCCTGAATCCCGGCTCGGTTTCGCTTCCGAAAAACGGGACGGCACACAGCTTTATTCTGTATGACGGGGAATTCCGATTTGTAGAAATAACTGAATAGAAATGCCATTTGGCGGTGAAAAATCCGGGTATCCGGAGGCTTTCACCGCCGTTTTTATTCTGTCCGGATAAAAGTCGCCGGTTTACAAAAAAAAGACTGAAATCTATTCATTTTTCTGCTTCCCTGGCCGATAAACAATGTTTCAACCAACGAGGAGGTAGCTGTTGTGGATGAGGACGGAACCATCAGGGCGCTGAAGCCGGGCAGGTGCAGTGATTATGTTTATGCATGTAACGGATATGCGAAGAGGGTTGCCGTTGTTGTAGAGTAATTGAGTACTATAAGCACATCGATGCAGTCGCAGAGCGTCTGAACGGAGTGAAGGAATAGCTTATCTGTGTCAGGGTGTAATGGAGCCGGGTGGACAGTGGTTTTGCCTGACCCACGGACATCACTACAATATAAACAATATGGATATCCCCTACTGTTATGTAATAGACGTTAGGACAGACAAGCTTGCATAAGCTGGAGAAAAGAGTGTTGGGTGAGTTTGTGTTGAGAAAAGATTATCGTGAGTAATGCAGCAAAGTACTAAATTTGTGGAGGTGATTTCGATTAAAATTGATTAATATTTTAATAAGTCATCTATAAGAATATCGATTGACAAGTAACAACAATGTCGTTACAATTATGTTAATTGGAGGCGATGAATATGGAAAAATCAGCAACACTTAATTTGAGAGTCAATCCTACATTAAAATCAGATGCAGAAACAATTCTTACAAGACTTGGAATTCCTATGTCTACTGCGGTTGATATGTTTCTTAATCAGGTAGTATTGGTAGGTGGTATTCCATTTTCGGTTACTGTACCAAAGCCACCAGCAGATATCGATGCATCACAGATGACAGAGTCACAGCTTCATGCGAAACTTCAGCGAGGATATGACGATTACACAGCTGGTAGAACACAGAACGCTGCAGACGCATTTGCAAAATTTAGGATAACAAGCGGGAATCCTCGGTAATTCAATTACCGCAGATGAAAGCGTCATGCAAGTAAAATCGAAAAGCGAAAAACGTGGAGAATAGGGCATATGGAAAAACCAAACAAACTTTCGATTTTACTTGCTTTATTT
>JAZQNG010000008.1:0-25498 GCA_045627205.1 Lachnospiraceae bacterium | reverse complement strand
CGAGAACAATTTTCATTGTATGCTCTTTTAATATTTTAGAAACTGTCTGCATATCTTTCTCCTCCCTTACTTCTTTTCTCTCTTAGACAGAACGTCAAAGATTACTGCAAGTAAAAGAACCAAACCTTTAACTACCTTCTGATAGTTAACATTGATATCCATCAAAATCATACCTTGGTTAATTACACCCATTAATACAGCACCGATAATTGTTCCGGGAACAGTACCGATTCCGCCGTATGCTGAGGCACCGCCGATAAAGCATGAGCCGATTGCATCCATTTCATAGTTCTGTCCTGCAAGAGGTGTTGCGGTACTCTGACGTGAAATGGTAAGAAGTGCTGCAACTGCTGCAAGGAGACCCATATTGGTATACGCAAGGAAATAAACCTTGTTTGTATCGATACCTGAAAGCTTTGTAGCCTTCTCATTACCGCCTACTGCATAGAAGTAACGTCCGGTCTTTGTATTTGAGGTAATATAGCCATAAATAAGTACTATTAACAATACCCATACAAGAGGAGTAGGAAGACCTCTGTCCAGTGAAAGCTCAATTGTAAACCAGATGATTGCTGCCGCAATTGCTAAAAGCTTTCCCCAGAATACTCCGGTCTTTTCAACGTCATAGCCCTTCCTCATCTTTGTCATTCTGCCCCTGATCATAAAGAATCCGAATACAATGACACCGATTGCACCGACTATGAGGCAGGTAATATTAATTCCATTAACATTAAATATATCAGGTATATAACAGTCAGCACCACCGCCGAAGGTCTTAAGGAGACTTGTTTCATCGTTGAGTGAAACAGTCTTACCGTCAAGTACAATATTTGAAAGGCCTCTGAAAATAAGCATTCCGGCAAGTGTAACAATGAACGGAGGAATTCTTACATATGCAATCCAGAAACCCTGGAAAGCACCTATCAGGGTACCGATAATAAGCATCACGATAATCGTGGCAATAAGTGGAAGGTCTACATCAATAAGCAGCTTCGCTCCAACCGCACCGATAAAACAAACAACGGAGCCGACCGAAAGATCGATGTTACCACCTGTCAGGATACAGAGCAGCATACCTGTTGCCAAAACAAACACATACGCGTTCTGAAGAATAAGGCTCGTAATATTCGCCGGCATCAGGAGCATACCATGTGTCTGAATTGCAAAAAATGCAAATACGATAACAAGCACTATAAGCATCGTATACTTTTTAACAAATTCTACTGTCTTTGAACGGTCTCTGGTATTTCCGTTCATCGTTTTAGCTATTGATTTACTCATATTTCAAATCTCCATTTCACAAAATTAGCAGCTCTTCAGGATCATTTCCATGATGATTTCCTGTGAAGCCTCAGGACCATTAAGCTCACCAACCATCCTGCCCTCATTCATTACATAGATTCTGTCGCACATTCCAAGAATTTCAGGCATTTCTGAGGAAATCATGATAACAGACTTTCCCTCCGAAACAAGCTGGTTCATAATACAGTAAATCTCATACTTGGCACCGACGTCTATACCACGTGTCGGCTCATCAAGAATAAGAACATCCGGATCGGCAAACATCCACTTTGCAAGAAGAACCTTCTGCATATTTCCGCCACTCAGGTTTCCGACGTTCTGTTCAACAGTCGGACACTTGATTCCAAGCTTTTCCCTGTACTCGGTCGAAACACCGAATTCCTTATCCTTATCAATGATATTCCTGTGTGATACACCATCAAGGTTTGCCAGTGTATTATTAATCTTAACCGGGTTCGAAAGAATAAGTCCGTTACCCTTTCTGTCCTCAGTTACATATGCAAGCTTATGCTTTATGGCATCCTGTACATTATGAAGAACAACCTTCTGTCCGTTCAGATAAAGGTCACCGGAAATGTCAACACCATAGCTCTTTCCGAAAATACTCATGGCAAGCTCGGTACGACCTGCACCCATAAGGCCTGCTATACCAAGTATCTCTCCTCTCCTTACGTAAATGTTGACATCATCAACAACCTTACGTTCTGTATAAAGAGGATGGTAAACATTCCAATTCTTAACCTCGAGCATTACATCACCCTGTGAAATAGGTGTTTCACGCTTCGGGAAACGGTTCGAAAGCTCACGTCCAACCATGCCCTTTATGATTCTCGGCTCTGAAATATCGTCCGTGTTCTTATCAAGGGTTTCAATAGTCGAACCATCGCGGATAACGGTAATCTTATCCGCTACATAGGATACCTCGTTCAGCTTATGTGAAATGATAATTGATGTCATTCCGTTCTGCTTGAACTTCAGAAGCAGCTCCAGAAGTGCCTTTGAATCATCCTCATTTAAAGAAGCCGTGGGCTCGTCAAGAATAAGCAGCTTTGCATTTTTAGCAAGCGCCTTGGCAATCTCAACAAGCTGCTGTTTACCTACACCAATATCCTTTATTAAAGTATGCGGCGTTTCCTTAAGACCTACCATCTTCAGATATTTATCCGCCAGATCATACGTTTCATTCCAATTCAGTCCTAATTTTCCCGAACGTTCATTGCCGAGGAACATATTCTCGCCGATGGACATATAGGGAATCAGTGCAAGCTCCTGGTGAATGATTACAATTCCCTTTGCTTCACTGTCCTTTATTTTATTAAATCTACATACCTCACCATCATATACAATGTCGCCTTCATAGGAGCCGAAGGGATAAATTCCGCTCAGGACATTCATCAGTGTGGATTTTCCCGCACCGTTTTCTCCTACAAGTGCATGGATTTCACCCTCTTCAACCTTAAGGTTTACATTGTCAAGTGCCTTGACACCGGGGAAGGTCTTGGTTATGTTTCTCATTTCAAGTAATACTTTAGCCAATTTATTTCCCTCCAAAAAAACAATCAATAATACCGGATAGAAAAAAAATACCAAATCGGGAAGCATCCCTTTACTCATAAATCGGGCAGGAGGCAGCAATGCCATCTCCCGCCCGAAAATGTGTCATTATTTATTGATTACTGTAAATCTGACTCCTTGTAGTAGTTTGAATCAATAAGGATTTCCTTGTAGTTGTTCTTATCAGCAAATACAGGAGCGCAAAGGTATGAAGGAACCTGGATCTTGTTGTTGTCATAGGTGTTGTTTGTCTCAACGCCTGTGCCGTCCATGATACCTGTTACCATCTTAACTGTCTGCTTAGCAAGTGTACGTGTATCCTTGAAGATTGACATAGCCTGCTTATCATTGAGCATGTTCTTTACGTTTGCGATATCGCAATCCTGACCTGTGATAAGGGGATATACAGAACCTGTGTAGTTAGCTGCAAGTGATGTAGCAACACCAAGTGCTGTAGAGTCGTTTGAAGCCATAACAGCGTCAAGCTGTGTTCCGTCTGAGTAGTAAGCTGCGATAATCTGGTCGAAACGGTTCTGAGCGTTTGCTGATGACCAGTCTGCAGTAGCTACAACGTCGAAATCAATCTGGCCAGACTTAACAACGAGCTGTCCGTTCTCAATGTAAGGATTAAGAACATCCATAGCGCCCTTGTAGAAGAACTTAGCATTGTTGTCGCCGGGGTCACCGGTGATGATTTCCATGTTGAAGGGTCCCTTGCCTTCCTTAAGGCCAAGCTTTTCCTCAAGATACTGTCCCTGCTTTGTACCAACTAATTCGTTATCGAATGTTGCGTAGTAAGAAACAGCGTCTGAATCCATAAGAAGACGGTCATAAGCAATAACAGGAATGTTCTTTGACTTAGCCTTCTCAAGAACTGTACCAAGTGATGAACCATCGATTGAAGCGATAACGAGACACTTGCAACCATTGTTGATCATGTTCTCAATCTGAGAAATCTGTGTTTCAACGCTGTTAGCAGCGTACTGAAGGTCAACCTCGAAGCCGGCTTTTTCAAGCTCGCTCTTCATGTTGTCACCATCCTGATTCCATCTCTGAAGGTCCTTAGTAGGCATTGCAACGCCGACCTTCTTTGATGAACTGCCACTACAAGCTGTGAGGCAGCTGATTGCTAAAACCAGTACCAATAAAACACTTAAAAGTTTTTTCATGAGTTTACCTCCCCATTAATATGGTATTTTTTGTAACATTAAGTTACTGTGGTTACTTTATCATAAACTTAATAGCAATATCTTGTTTCTTTCTTAACATTCTCAACTACATTTGCTAATCATAAAAAAGCGATAGCACAATTTTGCTATCGGGTAACAAAATCATGCTATCGAAATATGTTTATTAATTTAATATCATACTGTATATGAAGATGCCTTTGGCCGTTTTTTCACTGTCATCCGGGTATTTCCGTTATCTTCCCGTTTCCAAAAACATTCAGATATACATCGTCCTTTCTATGGAAACCGCTTTCAATTATAACCTCATCAAGATTATCAATATTTACTGCCACCGGCTCCATACCGATATAAGGAACATTATAGCTTCCAACATTATAGGTGCTGACATCCTCTCCTGTAACGCTGCCGTTTTTTACGAGTTCAATTGTACATTCTGCAGCTCTTTTGGCAAGCACCTGTACCGGCTTATAAACCGTCATCAGCTGGGTTTCCTCAACAATTCGCTGACATGCACCTACCTCCGCATCCTGACCCGTTACATATTTTGTCCCGGCAAGCCTTTTTTCCGAAAGGACATTTATTACTCCTTCAGCAAGGTTGTCGTTACCGCACATTATTGCGTCCGCCTCTTCAAGCTCGTCCTCATGCTCATAAAGGAATTGTGCTGCCTCTTCTGCACGCCAGTTATCCGCATGCATGGAATCGATTATTACTATTTCATTTTCCTCCATTACAGCCCTAAAAGCATTTTCAACAGCAGGAACATTGCTGTCTGAGGGTGAACCGCCAAGCATCAGAACCTTCTTTGGCGGAGTATCAAGCTCTGTAAGTGCCCTGCCCATCAGCTCTCCCACCTTCGAATTATCAAAGGATATATAAAGGTCAGTGTCAGCATCAATCGAACGGTCATATGCAACAACCCGGATTCCTGCCTGTTTTGCCTTCACGATCATATCGGATAGTCCATAGGAATCAATGCAGATGATGACAATAGCATCCATGCCCTTTTCAATGAAATATTCTATATGCTTCCTCTGCTCCTCGAGAACACCGTTTGCATTCTGTACATTTACCTCAGCGCCAAGATTTTTTGCCGTGGAAACAAAAACATCCCTGTCACGCTGCCAGCGCTCGATAACAAAGGAATCGAAGCTCATACCGATTTTAATCTTCTTCTCCCCATCCACTCCGACGTACGGTGCCTCCTCTGTAGCCGTGCTGCAGCCGGCAAGCATTATAAGACAGAGCGATAAAAGCAGGGCATAAATTCTCTTTTTTAAGACTGACATAATAATACTGTTTCCTTTCCAAATATGTATAATCAGCTGTCCTTATATTCCGAAGGTGATACCCCGACGTTCTTCTTAAACGCACGGCTGAAATAATTCGGATCCGAATAGCCTACCATTGCACAGACCTCCTTCATGGAATAGGTACCGGAGGCAATCAGCTCCTTAGCCTTATCTATTCGGACATTTGTAATGTAATCAACAAAATTCACACCGGTTTCCTCCTTGAAAACACGGCTGAAATAATAGGGACTTAAATTAATTACCCTTGAAACCTCCTCAAGGGAGATGTTTTTTGCAAAGTTACCATCAATATATTCCTTCGCGGTCTCCATAAGGCTTGTGGATTTTTCAAGACGTTTATTCCTGATATTATGGCAGGCCTTTGCTATTTTATCAATAAACCATTCGCGAAGCTCCGAATAGTCCGCCATTGCCATTACTACAGGAAGATAATCCTGACGTGATTCAAAACGGTAAATCATTCCGCCGCTCTCATAGGCCATCCGTTCTGCCCAAAGGGCAAATTCCAGTATTTTCAGTCTGACATCATTCAGGTTTTTACCCTTCATCCAGTCACAGTAAAGACCTGCAGCCGAGACAGCCTCGTCCGTTCCTCCATGCTGTATTGCATCAAACAGATTTTTTTCAAGATCAACAGGGTAATCCTCACTGTATTCACAACCTATCAGAAGGTCGTCTGCATGTGCGACGCTGCCCGTTGAAAGCATCAGCGCATTTAAGGCCTCACTGTAGGAGTCCGCCATTTCACCGATACGCTTCACCCTTCCTATTCCGATTCTGAAACGGATATCTGTCTTCTTCCACAAATTCCGAGCCAGCTCACGGCAGGAATCAATCAGTGCAGTTCTTTCATTATAGTTCATGGCATCCGAACCATACGGTACAAGTACGGCAATTTTATTTGACATTACCGTTCCGATACAGCATCTGATATTTTCCTGTATCTGCATTCTGATATCCTGATACTGCTTGACCATCCGCACGCTGCTTCCCATGGCGTTGGTCATATAGCTGCCCTCCTGGTCCTCTCCGCTTACAAATACCATCATATATGAATAATCCTCGGGAATCTCGAGCATTGTCTTGTAATTATCAATATCCCTGCTGAAATGTTCCCTGAAAAGGACATTATATATCAGACCGCTTTCAAGGACGGGAACAACAGCCTCCAGCTTTTCCTTGATAAGAAGGTCGTTCGCACGCTGCTCTCTGGCTTCTGTTACCATTTCCATTGCACGCCCGAGCACCGAAATCATCTTTTTACGGTCCATAGGCTTTGTTATATATTCAAGAACTCCAAGCTTTATGGCTTCCTTGGCATAGTCAAACTTATCATAGGCAGACATTACAATGAAAATAACATTGGAATTAGTGCGTCTGATTTCCTTCATCGCTTCTATTCCGTTTATTCCGGGCATCTGGATATCCATAATGGCAATATCGGGTCTGAAGCTTTCGGCAAGCTCAATTACGGCTCTTCCGGTCTTGCCCGTTTCAATTTCACACATGTCCTTAAATTCTTTTTCAATAATAAACTTCAGTGAATCTATAACAATTCCCTCATCATCAGCAAGAAGTATTTTATACATTTTTTGATTTACCTTTCAGTTTTCAGTCGTTCTGTTCATTTATGTCAAGATATATATTGATTTCTGTACCGCAGTCCTCTCCGTCACTTAATATGCTGATACAGTTTTCGTTTTTGCAGAAAAGCTTAAGACGTGCAATACAGTTGTCCATTCCCACGCCGTTTGAACCGCCCTTTTGCGAACGCTCCTCCGCAAGCTTACCGCTCATGATTTTCTCAAGCATTTCAGGTGATATTCCCTTTCCGTTGTCACGGATACTGATACAGCACAGATCGTCAACGCGCTTAACCTCAAGCTCAATGCGTCCCTCTCCCATCATTTCGCGTATACCGTGATTAACCGAATTTTCGACAAGCGGCTGCAGGATCATGCCCGGCATTTCAACATTAAGCAGACTTTCATCTACCTGCTTGCTGAAATGTATTTCCCCGGAAAAGCGTACATTCAAAATATAAATATAGTTGTCTATCAGCTCAAGCTCCTCACCGACGGTAACCGTTTCAAAGCCTTTTTTTACATTATATCTGAAAAATTCACCCACACTGTGTACATAATCATAGGTCCTGTCAGCCCCCTCCATCATTGCCAGCTGGGCACCGGCATTAAGTGTATTAAACAGAAAATGAGGATTTATCTGCGCCTGAAGATACCTGAGCCTTGCGTCCTTCAGATGCGCCTCCATTTTAAGCTCATTTTCCTTGGCCGCCTGCTCAGCCTCCATACTGTCCTTGAGACGCTGCACATATTCCTGGATACTTATTGTCATCTGGTTGAAGGCTCCGGTAACAATTCCTATCTCGTCATTTGACTCAACCACAAGAGGCTCAACATCAAAATTACCGTTTCCGACCTCGTCAGCCCTTTCCTTCAGTCTCTTGACCGGCAGGATTATATCGGATGTAAGCCTTGCCGTAAGAACCATACTTAACAGAATAACCAGGACCATTGTCAGATTACTGAAGGTTTCAAACATCTGCAGAATCCCTATCATTTCATTATAGCTCTCTGAATTTTTCTTGAACTGCTCGTTGTTCAGACTGAATATATAGGTATAAATATAATTATACAGCTTGGTTGCATTCTCATACCGCAAACGGTACTTTTCAACATTACGTCCACGTTTAGCGTCGATTGCCTGGTTTACCTCTGCCAGATAGTTCTCCGACATATATTTTATATCGCGCTCCATCTGAAGGAAGGTATCACCGCTTACCTCCTCCTTAAGCTCGGACACCATGCTGCTGTATTCGCCCTCTGCGGCATAAAAGTCATTAAGCGAATCGCTGGTTTTGGTATTCAGGTAATCCTTCATGGAATTCTGGACATTTTCCAGCGAGCCCGACAGATTACTCAAAAGAAGATTTCCCTGATATACCGTATCCATCCTGTCCGACATTTCATTTATGCCTATCAGAAGTGAAATATTAACCATCAGAATGAGCAGATTTACAAAAAGAGAAATACATGTCATTTTCTTCTGAAGTGACAGATTACGTATTTTTTTCTTCAAACCCTTTTGTTTTTTCAACACTAACCTCCCAAAAGCCTGACCTACTGAAGATAATCCCCAACATTTTCCTTATTGATAAGTGTAAGGTCTGCCGAGGAGTACTGGCTTATTGCTCCGAATTCATGATACTCGTTTAATGCCCGGATACAGAAGGCGCCCATCTTTTCCGTATCTACGGTAATCGTCGAATAGATGACCTCCTTGTTTACCGCATTAAGAATGGACGGTGAATCAAAGCAGCCGAGAATTGAAACCTGCTTTACCATATTGTAATCAACAACGGCCTGCGAACAGCTGTCCGTTTCCTCTTCACCGAGACAGACTATGATATCAGGAACGTTCTCCTTGGTGGTAATGAATACATTCCTTACCGACTCCTCAACAGCAAAACGGTTGCTTGTATTAACTGTTGCAAAGGACAGCTTAACCTCCTTGGTTCTGCCGTTCCTGTTCTGTTCATTTACCATGGTATCCTTAATTGTTGAATATGTAAGGTTCTGCCCTGTATCGGAAATTGAATTCAATAATACCGTGACCTTTATGGAATCATGTGAAAATTCCCTTTCATTAATAATTGTATTTATCTGCTCTCCGTACATACATCCAAGGTCATAGGAATTTATTCCCACAAAGCTGCTTCTAAGGCTTGCCTTGTTATCCGAAAACAGTGTAAGCACCGGGATATCCTGCGAAACAGCTGTATCGATCAGCTCAGTCATTTCCCTGCTGTCATCTGCCTTTACGATGATACCGTCCACCTTGGAGGCAATCGCGATTTCCATATATTGCTCTATGGTATATTTCTGTGTCAGATTATCGCCCATCAGCTCCACATATATTCCGTTTTCGCGGGCCATCCGGGCAGTTTCCTCATATAGTGCCCTGGTAAAGGAGTTTTCGGTATCATCTGCTATCATTACATAATATCTGCTGAACTGTTCCTTATCTCCATTGTCCTGCTGTCTGCCCGTAAGCTTTACATATAAAAGGATCAGAACAACCATTACAACAACCATGAACACCGTAAGCCCGACAAGCCACGATGTCCTCAGACGGTGAATTTTTACCTTCATATAGCATCCTTCCGGTTTATTTCAAATAATAAAATAAGCATCCCTGCAATCTGTACACCCTTTCGGTACAGCATTGTAAAGATGCTTAAAGTTATGTACAATATCCATCCTTAACAGTATAAACTTTATCACAGATTCTTGCAACAAGTCTTTCATCATGTGATATAAGTATATATGTAAGTCCGAATTCAGACTTAAGCCTCATCAGAAGCTCCAGAATCTGTTCCTGGATTGTTACATCAAGTGCCGAAACCGGCTCATCAAGAATTATCAGCTCCCGATTCAGGATAAGTGTAAGTGCAATGGCAATCCTCTGCCGTTGTCCTCCGGACAGTTCAGAAATACGCCTATTCGCAATTTCCTCCTCTAAATCGGTAGCTGCAAGCATTGAAAGGATTTTTTCCTTCATCTGCTCCCTTGTGAGTTTTTCTTTTCCCCTCCTGTTTGCCAGAAGCAGGGGCTCCATCAGGATACGTTCAACCCTGAAGGCGGGATTAAGACTTGAGTATGGATCCTGAAATACCATCGCAGGTCTTTCACAATATCTGATGATATCGCCGTCTACATATTTCTGAAGTCCTGCTATGGCCTTCACCAGTGTTGATTTACCACAGCCGCTTTCGCCTACAAAGCCGGTAGTCCTGTTCCTTAAAAGCTTCAGGGATACATTTTTAATTACCGTATTGAATTTTTCTGCCGAGTTGCCACGGTTTCTGTAGGATATGCTTACATTTTTCAGCTCTGCTATACATTCATCAGCGTCCGTGCCACTATTTCCCGAAGAATCCTTTTTGTCCGAAATATACGATTTTGTAGTAAAAGCCGCCTCCAGAAGTCGTTTCCCGTAAACAGTGGCAGGCTCTGAAAATTCACCGTTACTGCCGATACCAATGGCTTCAGCTATATCTCCGTCCTGCATGATTAGTGCCCTGTCGGCAAGCTTACCTATTACCCTTAAATCATGCGAAATAAGTATAATTGATGTACCGTATTTTTTATTGATTTTTCTGAAAATATCCAGTATCGTATCAGCCACATTTGCATCAAGTGCCGTGGTCGGTTCATCAGCAATAATGATCCTCGCCTTTGCAACAAGTGCCATGGCAATGATAACACGCTGCCGCATACCGCCGCTTAACTCGTGAGGATACATATCATACAGCTTATCAACCTCATGCAGTCCGGTATCCTCCATTGCCTCAAGAACAATACGCTGGTGCTCGGCCTCGGACAGACTGGGTGCATGAATATCGAGAATTTCATCAAGCTGAACTCCTATACGCTGCACGGGATTGAGGCTTGTCATCGGCTCCTGAAATACATACGCAAGACTTCCGCCACGGATTATCCTGTATTCGTTTTCAGATATATCCGTCAGATTTACATAGCCGTTTTCTTCAATGCAGAGCTTCTCCGCGTCTATACGTTTATCCGAAAAACAATCCCTATGCAAAAGGATTTTTCCACCTGTGACTGCTGCTTTTTCAGCCAAAATGCCCATTATACTCATTGCCGTAAGGCTTTTTCCCGAGCCTGATTCCCCGACAATGCCAAGGACCTCGCCCCGGTTGAGTTCAAAGCTTATTCCGTGTAATGTCGGATCAATACCATCCTCTTCAATAAAACCGACAGAAAGGTCTTCCACCTTAAGAACGGGATGATTATCTGCTTCAGGCTGCTGTTTATTCTTTTCTTCTTCCCTGCGCAGCTTTTCGATTTTTTTCTTTACCCGGTTCAGATTCACACCGGATACACCTACATTTTCGCTGATAAGAGTAAGTCCGAGAATAAAAATAATCATTACAAGACAGGTCGAAACCTCATACCAGGGCGCGCCGAAAATAAAAGTCTTTGCCTCGGAAAGCATACGTCCCAGACTCGGATCCGGCGGCTGTACTCCCAGACCTAAATATGAAAGTCCTGCCTCTGCAAGAACGGCATTATTAAGACCGACAAGCATTGACGAGAACAATATTGACATGGTATTAGGCAGAATATGTACAAAGATTACCCTGAAATGATTTGCACCCATAAGCCGTGCATTCAGCACATAATCCTTACTTTTCTCCTTAATGAATTCAGCCCTCATTATACGGGCAAAGCTGGGAATAAATACGATACCGAGCGCTATGCAGATATTCCATGTCCCCTTATCAAGCAGACTGACAACAACAAGTGCAAGCAGAATGCTGGGGAATGAAGCAAGGCAGTCATTAACACGCATAAGTACCTCGTCAACAAGTCCGCCGAAATATCCTGTAAGTGCGCCTATCAGGGTACCGATTGCAGCTCCGAAAAAAACAGTAAACAGCGAAATCGCAAAGGTAGTGCCTGCACCGCTCATTACACGGCAATATATGTCGCGTCCATAGTCGTCTGTTCCAAAAATATGATTCAAGGAGGGTGACTGCAGAAGTTCACTGTAATTTATCTCATTGGGATCGTAAGCCTGCCAGAAAAAGCTTATCAGAACAGGAACCGCCACCAGCATCGTAAGAAGGATACCGACATATAAATTAATATTCAGTTTTTTATATTTCAATGCCGGCATAAAAATCCTCCAACGGTAATATCCCTGTTATATCCGAATGACTAAGTATCCAATTCTGTTCTCGGATCAATGAACTTATAAATAATATCAACTAAAAAATTAACAGTTATTACTATCAGTGCAATATACACTACTATTGCCTGAACAACGTTAAAATCACGGTTTGCGATTGAATTGACAAGCAACAGGCCGAGTCCCGGCAGATTGAATACCTTTTCAACCATTATACTGCCGGCCATTACCTCAGCCACAATCAGACCGATAAAGGTTATTACGGGAAGCAGCGAATTCTTTAATACATGCTTCCACATGATACCGTTCTGCGTATTTCCCTTTGCCTTCGCCGTTCTGACATAATCAAGCTTTAATTCCTTTTTTACCGAGGTTTTCATAAATTTGACCGTCATGGCAATTTTAGGAAGTGCAACTGAAAGTGCAGGGAAAAACATACACTGAAGGAATTCACTGAAATTCTGTGTCGGTGAAACATATTTTCCCGGTGTAAACAGGCTGAATACAATTCCAAAAAGCAGTGTGATAAGTATTCCCTGTACAAATGAAGGAATCGCCATGAATACCAAGGCAAGCCAGTCCGTCACCTTATCGACCACACTTCCGGGACGCTTGGCACAGATAAGTCCTATCGGGACGGATATCAGAACAATCAGAAGGATTGCAAGAACACCGAGCCAGATTGTGAGCGGAAGTCTTTGACCGATAAGCTCAGAAACGGTTATCGGACCGTATTTAATGGAGACGCCGAGATTTCCGCTGAATATTCCGCCAATCCATGTAAAAAAGCGTGTGAACAGACTCCGGTCATAGCCGTATTCAGCCCTTAAGGCTTCTATTTTTTCAGGTGTAGCCTCCGTTCCAAGCTTCGATACCGCCGCATCTCCCGGAATGACCTGAAAAAGCAGGAAGGAAATGAGCGCCACGCAAAAAAGCGTAGTTATTAATGAAATTATTTTTTTAACATAAAAATTCATTCTCAAGCCTCCCTCCTGCATTATTGTAAATTTAAAATCAAATTACTTAAAATATACTGTACTCATATCCTGTACATAAATAGGATAAAACGTATAACCGCCAAGTTTAGGATTTACAGCAACAAGCTGTGCCGGGCTCTGGATGTATGCCGAGGCTGCATCCTCCGTCAGAAGTTTTTCAAGCTGTTTATAGAAGGAAGCCTTTTCGTCCTCATTAACCGCCTGCTGTGCCTTTATAAATATTTCATCAAATTCGGGATTTGAATAGTTTATAAAGTTCTTTGACGAATCCGACGGATAAAATCTAAGCACATCCGAAGGTGCAAGCTGGGCATCAAGTCCGATTACGGTTGCCTCATAATCTCTTCCTGTATAAACATCGGAAATCCAGCTTGCCCATTCAATCAGCCTGATTTCTGCCTTAATACCAACCTTTGCAAGCTGTGATACTATAACCTGTGTTGTCTTTACATGGAAATCGTAGTTTGAAGGTACGGAAATTGTAAATGAGAAGCCGTCCGGATAGCCAGCATCGCTAAGAAGCTGCTTTGCTTTTTCCGTATTGCACTCATAACGGGAAACAAGTGAACCGTCATAATACTTACTGAAGGACGGGAACATATTCGTTCCGACTATTTCACCCTTTCCGCCTGCAACAACATTTAAGATTTCCTGTCTGTCAAGTGCATAGCATATTGCCTGACGAACCCTTATATCATCAAAGGGCTGAACCTTATTATTGAGGAAAAGTGCCTGAACAAGATTCATGGTTCCGTCAAGAATATCAAATTTACCCTGAAGCTGGGTTGCCTGTTCATTTGTAAGGTACGGGAAAATATCAATGCTTCCGGCCATCAGTTCAAGAAAGGCCGCGTCATTTCCTGTCGTAATCTTAAAGGTTACCTTATCAAGATGAGGTACATCCGCAACATAATAATCACTGTTCTTTTCTACCACAAGACTAACAAGCGGTGTATACGAAATGAACTTAAAGGGACCTGTACCTATCGGTGCCGTACTCTGTTTTTCATAGTCACATGGAATGATACTGCTGGTAAAAAAGCCGATAAGCTCGCTGTTCGGCTCGCTTAAAATAACCTCAATGCCATTTTCGGTACTGTTAATTTCGGAGATAATAGAAAAAGCCGATAATACAAGGACTTCCGGATCCGAAGTCTCAAGCATACCGGCAACACGTTTCAACGAATATATAACATCCTCCGCTGTTACGGTCTTTCCATTGTGAAATTTCACATTTTTACGAAGGACGAAGGAATACTTCAAACCATCCTGTGAGATTTCATAAGACTCTGCAACAGCCGGAACAAAATTTCCATCCTTATCAACCTTTATAAGGCCTTCAAAGATGTTATACAGAACTTCCTTCGTTCCTGCCGCAACTGCTTTGTGTGGGTCAAGACTATCTAAATCCTGGGTAATTCCTACTACTATTTCTCCACCGTTATTAACAGAACCATCGGTATTGCCATCATTTTCCGTATCGCCTGAGCATGCGCAGAGTGCGATCGGTAAAGCCAGCAGCATCATGAACAATAAGATTTTTTTCATGATGTTCTCCTTTGGTATTACAGGCTAAGCCTGTTTGTTAATTACGGGGCTAATATAACTTATTTGGAAGGTAATGTCAATAATATATTTTGAGAATTACGGCGATTTATCCTGCAGACAGGCAGAACAGATTAAAATTATCCCCGGATAAGAGTAATTCTTTCATTATATTGTATAGAAGCAGGCAAATTATTACATCATATTGTGCTTTTTGTCCGATTGACAAAACGGTCAAATAGGATTATAATACAACCATGCAGACTAAACAGGGAACCGCATACACCCCTGTGAGGTCATCCGATGGAAAATAATGAAGCGTACCCTAGCGCTGAATTCTTTTACCACCGCTGATTACGATTTTGTATCGCCTTCAAAAAGCCGAACCTCACGGTTCCGGTAATTCCCGGTGTAATAAAAACATCGGGTGCGATTCCGATACAAAATCGCTATTGGAGATTATAACAAGGTTTTATGCCTTCCAAATAACAAAGCCGGGCTGCTGCAGAAGAAATTTCCGCAGCAACCCGATTTTTTACAAAATAAACCCGAACCGCTTTGGTCCGGGTTTTTCAATTATTAAAAGGTCTGCGACAATATATCTGATAAATTACTGTACTGAAATCATGGCAGCTATAGCCTTAACCACCTTGCTGTCAAGTGCAGCCTGTAATACATAGCCTGTTCCATAGGTTGTAATCTGGCTTTCAAAATCATCGGCCGTTCCGCCGTTTTCAGCATACAGGCTCTGTGCCTCATCTCTTGAAACGGTAATTCCAAGCTTTTCCGCCAAGGCCTGACAAATCATGTAACTCTTGGCTGCATCGGAAATATTCTCTTCGATTGAAGCATCAAATTCTTCTTCTGTCTGAGCCAATGACTTTGAAAGATAGTCATTAAAATCAGTATACATTATGGTACCCTGAATCGACTGATATAAAGAATTCATATATTCATAGGTTGCATACTGGTTATATTTATAGTTTGCCTTGAGCTGCTTCATATAATCCTTGGGAATTGAGCTTACCTTGCAGTTTTCAAGAAGATACTTCTCAACATAATCAAACAGGTTGCTGTCATAATTTGTCTTTTTGATATATTCAGTATATTCATCTGCCGTAGATGCATATTCCGATAGATTCTCGGCTACAAACTCATCCGTAAATTCAGGAGCCTTATAAATTCCCTTGAGTGTAACATTAAACACTGCAGGCTGTCCGGCTAAATCAGGGTTGTTTTCATAGGGCTCGGGGAAGGTAACATTAACATCAAAATTATCTCCGATTACATGTCCGATAATCTGTTCCTCAAAATTGTCAATAAATGTTCCTGAACCGATTTCAAGGTCCGCATCCTCTGCCGTTCCGCCATCAAAGGCTACACCATCGACTGAGCCGGCATAATCGATGCTTACAGTATCTCCGTCTACCACTGCCGCAGTCGTTTCCGTATCAAGAGACTTGTACTGTTCAAGTATATCCCGGATATCGTTGTTTACATCTTCATCCGAATACTCGATCTCGCTTAATGGAGCCGTAATATTTTCGTAATCGCACAGGGTAACATAGTCTGAAGCCTTTACATCCTTAATCATTCCGTCGTCTGTCAGCTGTGCGGAAAAATCTGCACTCATTTCTACCCGGTTTGCCTTTTCATTAATTGATTTGACAACCGCAAAAACAATAAGTCCAACAACTGCAAGACATAAAACCACTGCAACAAGTCTACCTAAAACCTTGTTCCTTTTCTCGCGCTTCATCTCCTCCTGCTTCTGAAGCTTTCTCTGCTTACTGAGGCTAAGCTTCTGCTCTGAATCCGTACTCATAAATTCTCTCCTTTAAAAAATATATTATTTGTTTTTCAAGCTGACTGACATCAGCTTAAAGCTTAATGAATCCAGTCGATTTTACCGCCTAATAATGTTCATTCTGTGAACAAACAGTAAAAACGAATAAAAAATATCAGAACCGGCAAACCAAGGCTCAGAAAAACACACAAAAATCCGTCTGATTGTTTGACACTGCAAGCAAAACAGACGGAAATCCAACCCTATTCAGTAAGGTAAAAATTATTCTTTTTCTCCCTCACCATCGCGTGTCTCAACAGACGACACCGTGGCTGCTGAAACAATAGCCGCAATTATGGCAATAAGAACCATCACAAGTACTGAACATAAAGCTACTACGACACCTGTATCCATCTTATAACCTCCTCATCTGCCCTGAATATTACCGTAATTATCTGTTTTCATTAATATAATACCATTCTGCCGCCACATAATCAACAGTAAATTCACAAAGTTTGAATCTTTTATAGGATTTATTACAGATGATTTACTCGATATTATATTTAATCTTCGTTTCCTCGGAGCATTCATACTGTTCAAGCAAAGCATCGGCCTTTGAAATCAGTGTATCATAATCATACATGGGAATTTCAAAGATATGACCGTTTAATTTGAAAACAAGGCTGTTGCTATCCTCTTTATATCCAATACAATCCGACAGTGATAAATAAATATCAAGCTCAGAGTTAAAAAGAATCATTTCCCTGGATGTCAACACCTTATAGGAATCAATTGAAGAAACATAAACAAAGCTTGTCATATCATAAGGCAGGTCATATAATGTCTTTACCCTTTCCTGAGTATTAACATCATAAATCTCGGAGGTTCCGTCTTTATATGACATAATCAGATACTTACCGTCATTTGAAAGAACAAAACTATTGAAATTACCTTTTTTAATTTCAAAATATGCAAATGGTTCATCCGAATCTACACTGAAAATCTGTATTGCATCAATATCATAATCCTTATAGGCAATCACCTTATTATCATCCGACAGCATAAATTTATTTGAAACATAAGCAGAAAAGGCCTTTTCCAAAACAGGCTCGAAGGATTCAGCAGAATAAACTGATAACACGTATTCTCCTGCACCATTACTTACAACATAAAAATATAATCCATTGCTTGAAATTCCGCATATTCTTATATCCTTAGCCGTATCCGCATAAAATTCGCCAAGCTTTTCACCGGTTTTGCAATCATATTTTTCAATAGAACTATTCGAATAAAAGAATATGCTGTCTGAAGGTTCTTCACAGAACATATAGTTATATGCATCTGTTTTAATACTAATGCTCTCTCCGGTAAGCGTATTAATGATATTGAAAACATAGCCATCAGACTTCGAATCATTACTCATCTGATAAATGCCGTTGGCTGAGACTGAATTCAGATTATTATATTCACCAAGGAAACTAATATCAGGATTATCTTTGTAGCTGTATCTGACAATACTGAGCTCATCTGCAACCTTTAAAAAGATATTACCATTTACATAAAGAGCCTTATCATTTACAACATTAGGAGTAGAAAGGAAAATATTAACGCCAAACAAACTCTGAATTGTCGGACTAAGGGAATATACTCCATTATTTGCATCAATCAAAAGATAGTTAGTACCCTTACCTGATGAAATATCATCTATAAAGGTTATTGAATCATCAAAATTATATGTATAAACAACCGATCCGTCCTTCGCATTCAGAGCAAAAAACTTTTTTGTGCTTCCGCAAAGAATCAAATCGTGGGTTGAAGAATAAAACATAGTTTTTGCATAGAAAGAATCAGTGCCTTCCACCATCCATACCTGTTCACCTGATGAACTATCATAAGCAGATACTTTGCTAACGACTCCGCTCAAAACATCCGGATGCAGAGCTACATAAACCATTTTATCCGAAGCTGTAATATTCAGACCGCTTATCTCAGGAAGGACAAGTGAAAAGCTGACAGCTCCGTCCTTACATTTCAGACCAAGGACAACCCCCGTACCCCCCATATAAGAAGTAGAACAATACATATAAACAGTTTTTCCGTTCGGGGCAAATATAAAATCAGCTCCCGAAATATACAGGTCTTCGCCAATTATTTCTGCCGTATTTACACTCCAGAGTTCACTGAAATCAGACAAACTGTACGAGGAAATAACTTTACCGCCTGACGGGCAGACAATAAACCTGTCATCTGCACCTATAACAGCAGTAGCAGGTTTATCTGCAATTTTCATGCCTTCACCGGTTGCAAGATTAATTCCGTACATTGACGTAAAATCCGAAACAACCAGTATCTCATCAGAAACAAATGCAAAATAAGAAACATAATCAATATCAAGCTTTGAAAATACATCACATACGACTTCACCTGTTTCGGATTCAAAAACAATTATCCTGTTTTCTCCTGTTTTCACGGCAATATATTTTGCATCTGAGGTGGTGATAAAATCTTCAATTCCCTTGGAATCTTCAAAGCTATTCAGAGGAATATAAAGAGATGCTGATGTATAAGGTGCAAGTGCATCGACAAG
Organism: Lachnospiraceae bacterium; assembly: GCA_045627205.1. Taxonomy (GTDB): domain Bacteria; phylum Bacillota; class Clostridia; order Lachnospirales; family Lachnospiraceae; genus RUG11977. The sequence goes on along the minus strand of JAZQNG010000008.1, from coordinate 6,488 downwards.
TGCCTTATGGGCAGCTGCAGTATAGACCCTGTCATCGTCCTCCAAACTGTCCGGAAGTGCATTTCTGACTGCATAAAGGGCATCTATTCGTTTTCCGGCTGCCATAAGATTGGAAGAAGCTGCAGCCATGGAAATTGAATATTTCTCAGAAGCCTCCTCATACTGTACACGAAGCTGCTCCTTCTGCCTTGTTATTTCCTCGTTCTGCTTTGTTATTTCCTCATTCTTTTTTGTTATTTCCTCATTCTGTTTTGAAATTTCATTGCTCTTACTTGTTATCTCTTCATTCTGTGCAATTATTTCAAGGTTCTGCCTGCTTATTTCCAGGCTGTGCTCAGCGATACTATCGTACTGCTTCTCTATTGTGTTCTTCTGCGAGCTGATTACAACAAGCATCGATGCACATACTATTGCAAAAACAAGTACGGCTGCGCCGATTGAACCCCAGATTGCAATAAGCTTTTTAATCCTGCGTTCCCTGTTCCTCTGCTTCAGGTCGTCGTAATTAAGGCCGAATATTGCTGCTGCGATTCTAAGTACAGCATCGTCAATTTTCTTTTTTATTTCCCTTTCAGAAGCACCACGGACATCGGCAGCAAGCGGCTCAACCGGTTTATCAACCAGTCTTACATTACCGTTTTCATCAATCTCCTCCACCGTATCATGCATAAGAAGGTCCGGGAAGGATTCAGAAGGCTCTCCCTCTGCCAGAACAAGCAGAATATGGTCACGTCCGTGAAGGCGTGAAAAGGTTTCTATTTCCTTACGGCACCACTGGGATTCCGGAAGTCTTGGTGTACAGATTACGAGCAGATAATCAGATTTTTCAAGTGCAAGCTCAATAGGATCGCTGAGATTGGCTGCCAGCGGAAGCTCATCCTGGTCCCTGAAAACACGCTCTATTTTTGTCCTGCCGTTGCACTGCTGAACAAGTGCCTTGGGAAGACGGAAGGTCTCCAGTTTGCGATGAAGGGTGGTTGCAACAAATTTATCCTTTTCAGAATGACGATAGCTTATAAATGCATCATATTTTACTTCATCCAAACTCATAAATAACCTGCCTTTCTAAAATCATATTTCAGCTGCTAAATTAATAAATTCCTGTTCAATGCGGTAAAATTAACTGTCAACCGATTAATACCGGATTCATAAAACCGCAGAATAAGTCTTAAAGAATATGTTTCTCTCAATTATATAAATATCTCCGGGGTCCTCCTCCCTGCATGCAAGGAAATCGCCGGGATTACCGACATAGTAATTATCACGGTCCCATGCCGTAAAAATCTTTGTAATATTATCAAGCTCACGTGCAAGAATGCGTGAACCTCCATGTGTCCAGCAGCTTCTTGCATAATTTGAAAGCTTATATATCACACCGTCCGAATGACAGTGAAGGGTTGGAATATATTCAGTAATGATATCATAGGGTTCATCAACCACATCATAGGTTTTATAAAACTTTTCCTTTTTGATGGGATAAACCTCTCCCTTCAGACCGATCATTATAAAATATGATCCGTCAATATTCATTTCAAGGTCACCCTCAAGAGTACGTATGGTAACCTGCGAGCCCTTCTGGACAAACTCTGACGGGTCGGCATAGCCCTGCAGGAATCTGTTCTTTTCATATTTTTTCATTCCTGTAATATCAGGAACATACGTATTCACATCATAGATGACACAGAGTTCAAAATAATACCTTATCCTGTTCTCCAGATAATCCTCGATTGAAATATCAGGATTGATTGCGGCAACCTTTTCCTTATATATAAACCCGCCTGCCTTATCGATATGTCCTCCGCCGCTACCAACATCTGCAGTAATAAACCTGGCGAACTCATTTGCCCTAAGTGTTTTTACACAGCTTCTTACTGAAATCTTATAGCCGTCACTCAGCTCACAGAAAACAACGCATTCATCAAATTTATCGACCTGAAGCGTAAGGTCGGAAATAAGTCCGAGTATATTAGGATCACACGCCTCTGCCCTTATTATGCTACATTTGAGATTCTCCAAAAAGCGGTAATTAATAAGTGCTTTCCCTGCAACAACCATATCCGAAATGGAAATGTTACTGTTGCAGAAAAGTGTAATCAATGATTTTTCATAAATCAGCTCATCATACATATCCCTGTCTACAGGATGATGTAGCTCAACAAAATTTCCTGTATCGGTCATCAGACCATAATATAAAGCGGTATTCAGCTTCCTTTTATCCGAGAAATCGAAGTTCTCCCCCAAAAGCATCTGCCAGACAAGTGTTGAACAGCTTCCAAGAAGCGGATTGATTTCAGCATTTTCACAGGTGGCAGTAACCTGATGATGGTCAATCACTGCTACAGCATCAGCTTCAAATTTCGTAACATTACCCTCACCATAACAGCAGTCTACAGTAATAAGAAGTCCGTCAATTTTTCCACTGTCCTTAGGTCTGAAGGTAACAGGAATCTGCAATTCCGTTATCATGAGAAGAAGATTTGACTTCACTACCTTTGAACGGCCACTGTAAATAAAGGTAACATCCTTTCCCTGCTCACTAAAATAAGTATAAAGAGCAAAGCCGGACGCAAGTGCATCGGCATCAGGATTATCATGACACTGTATGGTAATCTGCGAATACTTTAAAAAATCTGATAGAACCATATTTCTATCCTGCCTTTCATCTCGATAAAAACTTTTTATTCTGATAAATCCAAATGGAAATCTGCAGTTAATGAACTGTCACCGTTACAGAACACGGTCACATCACCGGTTGAAAGATTATAAACAACCGAATAACGTTCCATATTCTTCATACAGAGCTCCTCAAGAAGCTGTAAAGCCTTTTTATTGCTGAGAACGCTTTTGCTGGCACTTAAGGTCTTTTTCATTGTATCGAATCTGTCCTTGCCAAGACCATCTGTAACACCATGCAGATTAAAATTTGTTACTATCGTGCTGTCCGTTGTAGTAAGATTACCCTCTCCAAACTCAACAACCACCGATTTACCTGTAGAATCTGCAATTATATAATGATACGGATCGTTAGTCATTGCATTTCCAAAATCCACTTTATAATTATCAAGCAGTTCCAATGCCTCATCAACCGATTTAGCCTTTTCAAGGACCAGACGTACAACATCAGAAGGGTCAAGCGCTATCTTGCCTGTACCGGCAGCTGTTTTGGCACGTCCGGTACTTAATTTTGCAATAGCAAGACCATATTCATTCATTCCATCATTGGTGTAATATGGAAGTGCAAGTAATAGTAACTTACGGTCTCCCATCAGATCCAGCGATTTGGTTTCCGCATCACATCCGATTGAAAGGTCTGTCGCACTGATATTTTTATAGCCGTCAACGCCTTCCGTTTTAAGTATACAACATGGAGCTACATTACTTGTATCTAAATTTCTGCAAAATAAGACCTCATTTTTCTCATTTTTGCAGACAAAAACAGAGCAATTATGGGTATAATCCACAACAATCCCGTCAATACTGTTTAAAACATTCCTACTGATAAACTGTGATTTAGCTGCACTTCCTTCAAACCCGGTCTTTAAATACTCATCAAAGCTGAAGCCTGCCATATAGTCAAGACTGTACAACCCGGCAGGTGCTTCCTTACTGAAGGAGTCAAGTGTAGCTGTTTTCAGGTCGCTTCCTGAAATACCCTTTACAAACTGGGAAACTACCGCTCCAAGCTCCTCAGGCTTCTGAAGGAAAATCCCGTGTGCTCCGCCAAAAAGCACCAGACTGCAGTTTCCAAGAGCTGCTGTAAAGGGATTTACTTTATTATCCCTTATCTGCTGATACTCCTCAAGCATATTAAGAAGATTTTCATCATTCTCATCATATACCTCAAGCATACGTTCATCAGAAAGACCATTAATCACAATCTGTCTGTTACTCCATTTATTAAAATCCTCTACGGATTTCTTTGAATCAAAGCCACTTGATGAGCAGACATAAAGCTTGGGAATATCTGTCTGTGCTATGGCAGCAAGTGCGGCCGAAACATTAGCAGACTGAAGTTCTGCCTCCGAGGAAGGTGCAAATGCTTCCATAGTCCTTATATTAAGGGCGTCTGCGAGCTTCTGTTCCTCTTCAGAATAAATATCAGGATATCTTCTGAATTTATCCTTATATGAAAATCTTGCAAAACCTATTTTATTTATGAGGGCACCTATAAAGCCGGGTGTATCATTTTCTGATACAAAATACTTGTTTTCAGAAAGCTCGGCAGAATCAATCAGAATAATCGATTCAACCTCATCCGGATATTTAACTGACCAGTAGGAGGCATACGCACCGCCGGCTGAATATCCGAGAAGAACATATGGCGACTTATATCCGGCAGCCTTCAAGGCCTTACGGTAATCCTCAACTATATACTCAAGGGTCATATCCTCCCCTGAATCATCACTCAGACCATATCCTGCCCTGTCCGGAAATACAACAAGATTGTCCTTCTCAAGTTCGGCTGTTGCCTTTCTGAATGCAACAGAAAAATCTGGCTGGAAGACACCTGAAAGACATACAACGGTGTGTTCTCCGTCCTTATTTCCAAATGCAGGGACATTAAGTGAATAATCACCTACCTGAACCAAATTTACATAGCCTGCTTCCTCAAGCATTTCAAGCTCATCAGATTTCCAGATTGTATGGAATACAAATACTCCGGCAGCAAACAGAACGCAAAGAATTATTAATACAATCACGATTTTTTTCAGAATATTGCCCACAGTTTTCATCCTACATCAAAACCCTTTCGTATGAAAAATATATTTCCTGCTTTTTCCCCTCTAATGCAGGTTCTTTTTGAGTATTACTTTTTAGTATAGAAAAATTATTCGTTTTTGTCAATCTGTTGAAATGTGTTATTAACCGACATCTGTTGAAATGTGTTATTAACCGACACAGAAGGCAAAAGGGCACCTGAAAACAGCCCCTCGAACAGTGGTATTACGCACTGCCCAAGGGGCTGCTTTATGTAGTTATCACTACAATAGATATTTACTTAACTGTCACTTCTACCTGACACCACTTGCCGCTGATGTCCTGGATGTAGATTACCGCCGTTCCTTCGCTCTTGGCGGTAACGGTTCCGTCACTGCTTACCTTGGCTACATCAGAGCAGTCCGAAGTAAACCTGAGTGCCTTGCCATGCTTCTTGAGTGTATGTTTCTTATTCTCATACATGGCATATTCAGCACCTACGGTTACCTTCTCACCAACTGTAAGTTCAAGTGTCTTCACAAGAGGTGTGATGGCCTCTACGTTCGCATACTTGGCAGATACATCACCGGCTATGTAATGGATAGCCTTGCTCTTAATCTTGTTGCCGAGAGCATCGTATGCTACAACATAGACCTTATATGTCTTTCCTGAAACAGGCTTTGCATCACTGATCTTCTTGATGGTGAATGATGTGCCGTCTGTCTCTGCCAGTTCCTTATATGACTTTCCGCACTTTGCACCATATACAACGTACTTAACCGCTCCGTCAATCTCATTCCATGAGAGCTTGATGTAACCCTTCCTGGTTGTTGCTGCCTCGGTAAGAAGGACATCCTGCACGTTGTCATAGATTACGACATAATCCGAAAAATGACCTGTAACGAATGTCAGCTTACCGTCTTCATACTTCGTTGCATGCTTCTGAAGCTTTCCGTTATCATCGATATAGTAAACCTTGTAGTTCTTGGTCTTCTTACCCTTCTCCGGCGTGAATTCTATTGATACCGTTACATTGCCGCCCTTGAAGTCATGAATCCTTACACCGTTTGATTCCAGATATGCATCAAATGTACCGGTCACATCGTACTTTCCAAGAGTCTTCTTCTGCTTGCCATTAAGGTTCTTCTCTGTATTTCTTTCAACAACAAGCCTGATTGTGTCACCTGTCATGGTGTCACGGATTGCTTCAAGAGCCTTCGCATCAAGCTCGACTGTTGCTTCGCCCATTTCCACAACAACAGACTCAGCACTGTATTTATCATCACCGACTATATCAGCAAGATTCTCAACCGTCTCCTTCGTAAGTTCGACGCCTTCAACGCTCTGCTTTGATTCGGAAAGATTGATGGTTATTGCACATGACTCATCTGCTGCAGCCTGTTCATCCTCTGTAGCAGATGCATCCTTCGCAAACATTTCCTTCAGCAATGCTTCGTCAATCTCTTCAATCGCTGCAACACCGTTCGTAATATTTGCACTTACCTGAACGGAATCTTCATCAGACTCAACAGAAGCCTTGTATTCCTCGGTTGCACCTGACTTGTTCTCATCTTCAGGTACCTGAGTAGGTGCAGGTGCAGCTGTAGGGTTGGGTGTGGGATCCGGCTTGTTAGCCTGTGCATCCTGTATTGCCTTTATTGCTGCATTCTTTGCGCTCTCAACAGCTGCCTTTGTAGCTGCAGCGTCGATGTTAGCTTTTCCTGTTGTTACCGGTGCTTTATCGGTAAGAGGGTCTTTTGCATTCTCTGCATCAAGAGCTGCCTTTGCAT
>JAZQNG010000007.1:0-3767 GCA_045627205.1 Lachnospiraceae bacterium | reverse complement strand
TGCTTACATATGGGACAGTGTTGACGCGTTATTCCGTCCATCACAGATTATATCCCTGAAGGATATGTTTTTCGGTTTTACCGGCGGTGTTATCGGAGAAACAAGCACGCTTGCGATACTTATCGGTGCGGCGTATCTTCTTTTCCGCCGTGTTATCAATTTACGTATTCCGCTTGCATATATACTTACCTTTGCGGTATTTATCGTGATTTTCGGTGGCTATGGCTTAAGCGGTGAGGGTATGTATTTCCTTGCATGTGAGCTCTGCGGCGGCGGACTTATGCTTGGTGCATGGTTTATGGCGACAGACTATGTCACCAGCCCCATTACAAAGCTCGGACAGATTGTATTCGGTATACTTCTGGGACTTCTGACGGGCATCATCCGTATATGCGGAAATTCGGCAGAGGGAGTATCCTATGCCATTATTTTCTGTAATCTGCTTGTACCCTATATCGAGAAATTTACCATGCCAAGGGCCTTTGGAGTTGTTAAGGCACGGAAGCCGAAGAAGTCCGCTGAGGCAGGAAACGGGGGTGCAGCAAAATGAGTACTGAAATAAAGAATGAGAAGAAAAAGGGAACGCTGATAAAGGATGCGCTGATTCTTTTTGCCATCACCCTTATTGCGGCCCTTGCCCTCGGTGCGGTTTACGAAATAACGAAGGATCCGATTGCAAAGGCAAATGAACAGGCAAAGGTTGATGCCGCAAATGCCGTATTCCCTGCAATGAAGTCTATGGAAGCACCTTCAGAGTCTGCCGAAGCGGCAGGAACGGAGGAAAACATTGCACAGACAAATGTTATAGGTGATTCTGCAATGTATGAAGGCGTTTCCGTGGAGGAAATCAGCTTTGCCTGTGATGAAGCAGGAGAATGTATCGGATGTATTCTGACAATGAAAAGTACTAAGGGATACGGCGGACCTATTACCATGATGATGGGCGTAGCGAACGACGGAACCCTTCAGGGAATAGAATTCCTGAGCATAAGCGAGACTGCCGGACTTGGAATGAAGGCTAAGGATGACGCCTTCAAGTCACAGTTTTCAAATGTAAAAACAGACAGCTTTTCGCTTGAAAAGAAAGGAATAGCCGGTTCTACAGAGGTTGATGCAATTTCCTCGGCTACCATCACCACAACGGCAGTTACAAGAATGGTAAATGCCGGACTTAAGGTAGCTTCATACGAGCTTGGCCAAAGAAAATGCCGGAAGGGAGGTACCGACTGATGAATAGATGCGTTGAACGGCTTTACAACGGTATAGTAAAGGAAAATCCCACGCTTGTTCTGATGCTTGGTATGTGTCCTACATTAGCGGTTACAACCTCGGCCTTCAATGGCCTTGGAATGGGACTTTCCACTACTGCGGTCCTTATTATGTCAAACATGATTATTTCCGCTCTGAGGAAAATCATTCCCGATAAGGTAAGAATGCCTGCTTTTATCGTTATTGTTGCTTCCTTTGTTACGATTGTTGATTTGCTGATCCAGGGCTATCTGCCGTCCTTAAATGAGTCACTCGGCATATATATCCCTCTGATTGTTGTAAACTGTATAATTCTTGGCCGTGCAGAGGCATATGCCAGCAAGAATCCTGTTCTGCCTTCGTTATTTGACGGAATGGGCATGGGACTCGGGTTCACCTGTTCACTGACAATGATCGGGCTTATCCGTGAGCTGATTGGTGCCGGTACTGTTTTCGGATGTCAGGTGCTTCCTGATGCATATGAGCCGTTTTCAATTTTCGTAATGGCGCCGGGTGCATTTTTTGTCCTTGCTATCCTTACGGCAGTGCAGAACAAGCTTAAGCTTAAGAGTGCAACGAACGGAGATGCCCCCAAAACAGAAGATGTACTTGCATGTGGCGGCAACTGTGCTGAATGTATAGGTGAAACCTGCACAAGGAACCGAGGCATTTTAGAGCAGATTGCAGAGGAAAAGGCTGCAGAAAAGGCAAGTGTCATGGCTGATGCAAAGAAGGCCTTTCCGGAGGGAAAGGCAGTTAAGACTGAAGCAGAAAAAAAGCCTGTGGCAGCAGATAATACTGAAGCCTCTGAAAAGGGTGAACAAAGTAAGGCAGGAAAGGAGGATGCCGGCAATAAATAAAGTATAACTGCTTTATCGCCGGTAAATAATCATGAAGGAAATGATTTTACTCCTTATCAGTACAGCACTGGTAAATAATGTTGTATTAAGCCAGTTCCTTGGAATATGTCCCTTCCTCGGAGTTTCAAAAAAATCGAATACGGCGCTTGGCATGGGAACCGCGGTAATCTTTGTTGTTACCGTTGCTTCTGCCGTATCAAGCCTGATTTACAATTATATTCTTGTTCCGACCGGACTTGAATATATGGATACAATCGTGTTTATTGCAGTTATTGCCGCTCTTGTACAGCTCGTTGAGATGGTTCTGAAGAAGTTCATACCTTCTCTTTACAAGGCTCTGGGAGTTTACCTTCCGCTTATAACAACAAACTGCTGTGTTCTTGGTGTGGCCCTTTTGAATGTACAGAACAATTACAATTTTATCGAGAGTGTTGTAAATGGTTTTGGTACTTCACTTGGATTCTGCATTTCAATTTTATTAATGGCCGGTGTGCGTGAAAGAACTGAAAACAACGATGTTCCCCATGTTTTAAAGGGTTCACCCATTCTTCTTATCACTGCCGGACTGATGGCTATAGCATTCTGCGGTTTCGCAGGGCTTATCTGATGAAAGGGCAGGGTGAAAAGGTATGAGTCTGATTTTACTTGCCTTTGAAGCAAAAGGCGTTTTGATTGCCGGCGGTGTAGTTGGTGCCGTCGGGCTTATTATCGGTATCTTACTTGGAATCGCAGCTAAAAAGCTGAGTGTTGAAGTGGATGAAAGAATCGAACAGGTCCGCGAATGTCTGCCCGGAAGCAATTGTGGCGGTTGTGGGTTTGCGGGCTGTGATGCCTGCGCCGAGGCCATCGTCCAGGGAAAGGCACCTGTTACTGCATGTCCCGGTGGACGTCATGCCGACATAGGCACCATTATGGGAACGGATGTAGGAGATGTCGTAAAAAAGGTCGCTTATGTACGCTGTAAGGGTACCTGCGACAGGACAACGGTAAAGTACCGTTATCAGGGTATTCCCGACTGCAGGAAGCTTGCACTGATTCCCGGACATGGCGAGAAGGATTGTATTTATGGCTGTATGGGATACGGAAGCTGCGTTTCCGTATGTAAATACGATGCGATTCATGTTGTTAACGGCGTTGCCCTTGTTGATGCATTAAAATGTGCCGGCTGCGGAGCCTGTGTAAGGGTATGCCCGAACGGAATCATAGAATTAAAGCCGGCTGATTCAAAATATGCAGTCAGCTGCAATTCGAAGGATAAGGGTAAGGATGTAAAGGCAAAGTGTACTGCAGGCTGTATCGGCTGCGGTATCTGTACAAAGCAGTGTGAGAACGGGGCTGTTACTGTTGAAAACAATCTTGCTCATATAGATTATGAGAAGTGTACCGGCTGCGGTAAATGTGCTGAAAAATGTCCTGTAAAAATAATCAGAATGGTCTGATTACCGTAAGGTCTGCCGCGATATTCTTGTAATATTGACAGAACATTATTTAATGCTATAATTGTTGCAGTGAGCGCTATAATTAATGTTCCAAATTTAATTTATATTTGAAACATTAATTAACTACACCATGAGCAACTCATTACATTCGTTGCATTAGGAGGAATTATGAGAAAAATTTCAAGGAATATATTGTGTGTTATACTTATATTAGTTATGG
>JAZQNG010000006.1:0-14695 GCA_045627205.1 Lachnospiraceae bacterium | reverse complement strand
AAGAGGGATATTCATCGATTGCCGATATAGTCATTCCGGGCAGTATAGACGGATATAAGGTAACTGCTATCGGTGAAAAAGCCTTTAAAAATAAGAAAGTAAAGAGTGTTACGATTGAAAAAGGGATAAAGAAGATAGGATACGCTGCGTTTGCGTACTGTGATTCATTGGAGCAGATTACATTGCCCAAAAGTCTGGAAAATATAAAGAAATCGGCATTCAGAAATTGTAAGAAATTATCTTCTGTTTCGCTTCCTAAAAAGATAAAGCAAATCGCTGACAGAACATTTTATTATTGCAGCAGTCTGACAAGTATAACAATCCCGAACGGTGTGACAGAGATAGGTAAAGACGCATTTAATCGTTGCAGCAGCCTGACAGGTATAACAATTCCGGATGGCGTGACGTCGATAGGTGATGGAGCATTTTATGAATGCAGCACTCTGACAAGTATAACAATACCGGCAAAGGTTAAATCGATAGGCTGGTGGGCATTTGCGCGATGCGACAGTCTTACAAGTATAACAATCCCGGATAGTGTGACAGAAATAGGCGGACATGCATTTGCGGAATGTAGTAGTTTGACAGAGATAACAATACCGGACAGCGTGACGTCGATAGGTGAGTATGCGTTTGAAGAATGTAGCAGACTAACAAGTATAATAATTCCGGACAGTGTGACGTCGATAGGTGATCATGCATTTTATTATTGCGACAGTCTGACAAGCATTACAATTCCAAACAGTGTGACATCGATAGGTAAGTCTGCATTTTGCTTATGCAGTAGTCTTACAGGTATATCAATCCCGACCGGTGTGACAAAGATAGGTGATTGTGCCTTTGAAGGATGCAGCGGTCTGACAAGTATAACAATACCGGACAGTGTGACATCAATAGGAGGGTGGGCATTTTGTGGATGCAGTAGTCTTACAGGTATATCAATCCCGACCGGTGTGACAAAGATAGGTGATTGTGCCTTTGAAGGATGCAGCGGTCTGACAAGTATAACAATCCCGAACGGTGTGACGTTGATAGGTGAGGCAGCATTTGATGAATGCAGTAGCCTGATATCTATTATGGTTGATAAAGATAATAAGGTTTATGACAGCCGAAATGATTGTAATGCGATAATTAAGACATCTGACAATAAATTAATCGTCGGTTGTGCAAATACAATAATTCCTGAAAGTGTGACATCGATAGGTGAGAGAGCATTTGATGGGTGTAGTAGTCTTACAAGCATAACAATCCCTGACAGTGTGACGTCGATAGGTAAGTCTGCGTTTGAAGAATGTAGCAGCCTTACAAGCATAACAATTCCTGACAGTGTGACAGAGATACGTTGGAAGGCGTTTAAAGGGTGCAGCAGTCTTACAAGCGTAACAATTCCTGACAGCGTAAAGTCGATAGATAATGGTGCATTTTACGATTGTGAAAATCTCGAGCTCATTCTGCCTGAGGGTATGGAAATTGATGAAGACTGGTTTTGAGCGGTGTGCAGCTGAAATTTATGACAACCCCAAAATATTTGGGGCTGTGAAGGCTGCTGAGTAAATTAATGAATGGAATCGAAAGGGGAAATCATGATTAAGGGAATAGGACATGCGGCCTTCAATGTGAAGGACATGGAAAAAACGGTGGCATTTTACGAAAAGACACTTGGGTTTAAGAAAGCGTTTGATATTGCAAGACCTGAAAACGGAGAGCCCTGGATTGTGTATATGTATGCGGGAGGTTCGCAGTTTATTGAGCTGTTTTACGGTGCAACCGTGGACAATCCGTATGCGGACGAGAAAATAGGCTTCTTCCATTTGTGCCTTGAGGTAGACGACATTCAGGAGACCTGGAAGAGAATTGTGGAGACGGGTGCGCCGCAGGACGATCCTCCCAAACAGGGAGCTGACGGAAACTGGCAATGCTGGACACACGATCCCGACGGCATAAAACTTGAACTGATGCAGTACAGCGAGGACAGTCTTCAGGTGGAATTTATCCGCCGGGAAACAAAATGGTTTCACGAGTGTTGATAACCGCGGATGTTTTTTTACAGCTCCTTCTGTTATGCGAGCGGGCAATATAAACTCGCAAACAGATACGGTTGAAAGCCTACGCACCGCTTCGCGCTGCTTTTTTCCTCGTTTATATTGCCCGCTCGCATCTTACGAAAGGCAGATAAAACCAAGGTTTTATCTGCCTTTTGTAAGATGCTCACTTAGGCTTTCAAAAAATTTTTTAAATTTTTTGAAAAAATGCTTGCAATTTACAAAAAAAGGGTATATAATACGCCTTGTGCTTGAGAGAAAAGCAAGCGACGCACCTTTAGCTCAGTTGGTAGAGCACCTGACTCTTAATCAGGGTGTCCAGGGTTCGAGCCCCTGAAGGTGCATTTTTTTATGCCTAAAAGCAGCCTTGAAGAAGAATTCAGGGCTGCTTTTTTTATTCAGGAAATAATGACAAAGAATCAGGGTGTCTTCGGATGCAGGAGGGCCGGAGCCGTTTATGTTATTCGAACGGGCTCACTATTTTTCCGCCTTCATCTACTGTGCATACCTTTACCAGCAGTGCTTCCCTTGAAACGGCATGAATGTAAACGATTGCCACCTCTGCGGGAAGTCCGGCATCCTTTGAGGCGGTAAGGAGTATGGAGTTCGTTTTCTTGTCATATTTGGCTTTTACGGAGGTCCGTCCGTCCTTCACAATCCTTCCGTTGTTCAGTGAAACGGAATTGCCTGCCACATAAACCTTTACGGAATCTGTTGAAGGTATTTCCCTTCCGGCGGCTGTCATAGCGGAAAGCTTTATTGTTACAGTGTCGTTTTTATGCTCAAGCGAGTAGCTGCTGAAGCTGCCCCGGACTGATTTTACGGGATTTGTCACGCTTACGTTCAGCGTCGTTTTTTTGCCGCTCTGCACATTGGAAATGACCAGTCTTACAGAGGACGGTTTACCCTTGGCTGTATCGAAATTGAGCCCGGTTACGGTGAAGGAGATGTTGCCTTCAGAATCCCTGTCAGGCTGTGTAAAGGATAAATACTTTGAATCCTCAGGCTTTGCATACGAAATTTTATAGGTATTTCCGGTGTCGGTTCCGCTTTCCTTTAAAACCGGAATGATAAAGGCCTGGGCAGTCGTTCCGACATCAATATAGCTCTTCTTTAAAAGATCCTTTTTCTCGGTTGAACCTGCTTCTGAGCTTATCAGAAGCTTTGCGGGGGCCTGCAGGATTTCAACATCGAAGCATTCGTAGCTCATGGAGCCTGTATCACAGCAGTAAACATATACCATTCCGGGTTTTTTGGCGGATACAACGCCCTTGGAATTTACGGTGGCAAGCTCTTTGCTGCTTTTTGTATTTACCGTATGCTTTGTCTCGTTAAAGGAGATTGCTGTCTGCTCATTAAGTACTATCCAGACAAGCTTTCCCTGCTTTATTTTTCCCTTTGAATCCCTCCAGGATGAGGCCGTGATTGACGGCTTTACGGTAACGGCTTTTGTTTCCCTGCTTCCGCCTGCATAAAGCGTATAGAGCGGGGTATATATACCGGTTCCCAGAATCAGCTTAACGGATTTTGAAAGCTTTGCCCCCTCACCGTCAGTTCCCCTGAAGGCGGTGACTGTAAGTGTGACAACACCGTTGCGCAGTGCCTTGACCTTGCATATGCTTCCATCGGGAGAAAGTGAAACATTGGCGGTATTACCTTCTACGGTCCAGGCAGCCCTGTCATCGCATTCGCCTGCGGTGGCAGTCAGAAGGGCCTCAAAGGATATGCTTTCATTCAGCTCAAGCGGAATTTCGATGCCATCCTCAAGAGGGGCAGATTCTTTATCAAGGTACAGCCCAAGCGAGGAAGCGGGATTGTTTACGACGATGTTTTCGAGAATATACAGATATCCGTAAACTGAGCTGATATAGCTGTAGCTTCCCGACAGTCCGAGCTTTTTAACAAGTGTTTTAATGGATTCCTTTGTGGGTACCTGAAAATAAACATAGTCCCCATGACAATTGGCCAGGGCAGAGCTGATAAGTATTTCGGCTGAGGCCGTGTCCAGCTCTGTATCCGAAATGCTTCTATATTTTCTGTAATAGCAGTAGGTGTCATTATCGGAAAAGGCAGGATAAACATACACATTATCATCCGCCTGATGGTCCTTTGAAAAAGTCGAATAGGGTGTGCAGAAGTAATCATAAAGCCGGTTATCGTACTTTATCAGATAGGAATTGTTGTTTCCGTCATCCCAGGTCGTATCCACGCAGTAGTATTCACCGTCAAGTGCAACGGCGTTCCAGGCGTGGCCCTCCGAACGCGAGTACCCGGTGACATAGACGTTGTCTATATCAAGAAGATTCAGTATGTACTGATACGTCCGCGCATATCCCTCGCATACGGCACCGGAACCGTCCAGGACACCGGCAATGCTGTGGGCTGAGCATTTTAGGGAGGGGCTGCCATTGTCGTACAGATAGTTTATTCTGCTGATTATCAGGTCGTGAAGCCTTAAGGCAACCAGGTATTTGTCCTCATCATCCGGACTTTCGTCAAAAAGCGGAGTCAGCTCATTTATCCATTCTGAGGCAGTGGTATTTATTGCAGCGTCGGCCGCTCTTCGTGAGGAGGCGGTAAAATATTGTGAATCGATGTTTATACGGAGTTCCTTTTTAGATGAGGATGATATTGTGGCACTCTTCGCAAGCCAGTAGTACTGGGGATTGTCATAATAGAAGACATTGTAGGCATGCCGGATATCCTCGTTGCTGCAGGAGGAGTCAACTGTTAATGACGCAATCTGCCTGCCTGTCGAAGAATAGTCGGAATTGTATTTTTCTGAACTGATGAAGCTGTTTACAGCCTCCCGGATGGCAGAATAAATCTGCTTTCCGCTGCTGTCCAGCTGCTGATAGCCATAGTCCGTGCTACCGTCCGTTGCGGCCTTTACGCCGGAAACGGACAGCGTAGTCAGAAATAGAATAATTAGGGAATAAAGAAGTTTTTTCACAATAATCCTCATGCCGCGAGTTATACGAGTGGCTAATGGATACAATTTGAGGAGCTCGCGACTCAAATTGCCGTGTGAAAAAGCGGCATATGTCACCCGGTATTATCTTGAGAGAACCACCCGGTTGATAGGAGTACCCATGGAGGAGAATTTTTCCTCATATTCAGTCATGATATTGCCTTCACAATAGCAGCTGTTGTGCAGGTCGAAGGTGATATCCTCAGTCCTCCAGCCTGCAGCCGGAGCAACCTCCAGGGTATAATCAAAGAGCGGTCTGTTGTCGGTCTTGAATTCGATATGTCCTTCTTTTTTCAGAAAAAGTCCGTATTTTGCGAGGTATACGGGAGAGGTCAGTCTTCTTGCGGCATGGCGCTCCTTCGGCCAGGGATCTGAAAAATTCAGATAAATACGGTCAATCTCGTTTTCATCGAATATATCATTGATATTATCGGCATTATATGCCATAAGAATTAGGTTTGTGAGCTGAAATTCCTCCTGTTTTTTCAGCGCCTTATATAGTACGGTAGGGACACGCTCGATTCCGATGTAGTTGATTTCGGGATTCTGCCTTGCAAGCTCCATTAAAAAGCGGCCCTTGCCCATGCCGATTTCTATATGAATGGGGTTTGAATTTCCGAAAAATTCCTGCCAGCGGCCCTTGTGAACCTCGGGCGTATTTTCAACAAAGCGGCTTTCAAGAATGGCTGCATCTGCCTTTGCACTGTGTCGTACTCTCATGGATGTCTCCTTTATATTAATGATTTGAAACTGCACAGTTACTATATCACAATTATGCAAATCCGTGAATAGAAGTTTGAAAATATATTTTCAGGTGTATTTTTGTGCCATTTAGTTTTGGCGATAAACTATTGACTTTACTTTGGTAGAGTGATAAAATGTCAAAGAATTACATTTCGTGTGTAAAATTACGGAAAATGGCGTGTGTCGAATGGTACCGGATGTTTTGATGCACAGAGTATTGTATGAAATACGGAGGATTGTTTATGAAAAAATTATTAGCACTTGTACTTACGCTTATTCTTGCCTGCGGTGCACTTACCGCATGTTCAAAAGAGGAGACCTTTACCGTAGGCTTCGATGCAGAATTCCCTCCCTACGGCTACAAGGATGAGAACGGAAACTATGTAGGCTTCGACCTTGACCTTGCTGCAGAGGTATGTAAGAGACGCGGCTGGACAGTCAAGTATCAGCCTATCGACTGGGATTCAAAGGATCTTGAGCTTACAAGCGGAAATATCAGCTGTATCTGGAACGGCTTCACCATGAGCGAGGACAGAGTAGATGCCTATACATGGACAGATGCATATGTTGACAACAGTCAGGTATTTGCCGTATCTGCAGCAGGCGGAATCAAGACACAGGCAGACCTTGCAGGAAAGACAGTAGTTGTTCAGGCCGGTTCTTCAGCACTTGAGGCACTTCAGTCAGATGACTGTGCAGACCTGAAGGCTTCCTTCAAGGAGCTTATCGAGGTTCCCGATTACAATTCGGCATTTCTTTATTTAGAGAGCGGTATGGCTGATGCAGTTGCACTTGATATAGGTGTTGCAAAGTACCAGATCGCTGAAAGAGGTGCAGACAAGTATATCATTCTTGATGAAGTACTTGTTTCAGAGCTTTACGGTGTCGGCTTCAAGCTTGGAAATACAGAGCTCCGCGACAAGGTTCAGGAAACATTATATGAGATGGTAAAGGACGGTAAGCTTGACGAGATCGCAAAGAAGTGGGATCTTCAGGACAGTGTCGTACTTGGTAAATAAGAATCAGGGGATTTGGGGATGAGCATTGACTGGTTTTCTATTCTATCACAGCTGTCGGAAGGGCTTCTGATGTCCCTTCTGATATTTGTCCTGACACTGGTGATTGCCCTGCCGCTCGGACTTCTGGTGTCATTTGCCAGAATGTCGAAAAATCGGTTTGTCCGTTTTCTTGCTACGGCATATATTTCCATAATGAGAGGTACGCCTCTTATGCTTCAGCTCATGGTGCTGTTTTTCACGCCCTCGCTGATTTTTGGAATAAGGACAACAGCATCCTTCAGATACATAGCAGTAATCATCGGTTTCGGAATAAACTATGCGGCATACTTTGCGGAAATTTACCGCGGCGGAATCGAATCGATTCCCGTTGGACAGTATGAGGCGGCAGCAGTTCTTGGATATACAAAGAGACAGACCTTCAGGAAAATTATATTTCCGCAGGTTGTAAAGCGTATTATTCCGGCCGTAACAAACGAGGTCATAACCCTTGTAAAGGATACTTCACTTGCATATGTAATAGCGGTCGAGGAAATGTTTACCGTGGCAAAGCAGATTGTATCCGCAAAGGGAACGATAATGCCCTTTGTTATCGCTGCAGTCTTTTATTATGTATTTAATGCACTTGTTGCTTTCCTTATGTCGAAGCTTGAGCAGCGTTTTGCATATTATACGATTAAGTGATATTTTGGGGTAATTTATGGATATAGCACCTATCAATATACTTGAAATAAATCATTTAAAAAAGTCCTTTGGTACGCAGACGGTTCTTAACGATATTTCCATGCATGTCGAGCAGGGCGAGGTTGTGGCTATTATCGGACCTTCAGGTTCCGGAAAATCCACTCTTTTAAGGTGTGCCACCATGCTTGAAACAATGGATTCGGGAGATCTTCTTTATGAAGGAGAGCGGGCAGCCTGGACCGGACCGGATGGACGCACGGTATATGCGCCTGCGTCTGAAATGAAGGATATAAAAAAGAAATTCGGGCTTGTATTTCAGAATTTCAATCTGTTCCCGCATTATTCCGTATTAAGGAACATCATTGACGCTCCTGTCCTGGTGCAGGGAAGGAACCGCGCAGAGGTGACAGAGGAGGCAATGGAGCTTCTTCGGAAAATGGGTCTTGAAAACAGGGCGGACGCATATCCCTGTCAGCTTTCAGGCGGACAGCAGCAGCGTGTATCCATTGCACGTGCACTTGCCATGAAGCCGGATATGCTTTTCTTTGATGAACCGACCTCTGCCCTTGACCCGGAGCTTACCGGAGAGATTCTGAAGGTAATCAAGCAGCTTGCCGCAGAGCATATGACGATGGTAATCGTTACGCATGAAATCAGCTTTGCAAGGAATGTGGCCGACAGGGTGATTTTTATGGCAGACGGCTACGTTGTTGAGGAAGGAAAGCCTGAGGATGTCATTGACAACTGCAGGAGCGAAAGACTGAGGACCTTCCTGAGCAAAATGAATGGTGACCGTATGTAGCTTTTACATACGATTTATCAGATATATATTTTTTTGAGGAGGAAAGAGAAATGACGATGAAGGAGGCAATGGCCGAAATTGAGAGGCTCACAAAGGTAGTCGAGGAAAGGGATACCGAAATTGCTGAACTGAAAAAAAGAAAGCCGGCTGGACGCCGCGTGCATGACAAGACCTGGCAGGCATCCTATGACGGATGGGTAAAGCTCTACGAATCAGGAATGAAAATCATGGATATCGTAGAGACGACGGATTACAGCCGCAGAACCTGCTACAGATACAAAACCTATTATGAGGATCAGAAAAAGTAAAGAATTAAAAGATTACCGCAAATGAAAAAACTAAGTTAACATTTGCGGTAATTTTCTTTACATAGGGGCAGAATTGGAATATAATTCACCTTATGACGGAAGGCGGAGATCAGTGTGAAAAACAACAATGTTTATATCCGTATAGAAGGAGTGCAGAAATCCGTAAGTGACGAGACTGTAGTTCAGGAGTTTGAAGGGGAAAGTACCCTTATGAATGGCAGCCGGTTCGTACGCTATGAGGAAAAAAACGAAGACGGGGATATTACAAGGTGCCTTATTAAGATAGCTCCGGACATGGTGATGGTGAGGAAATCCGGACGGACGGAAACGGTCCTTACCTATGAAAAAAATAAAAAAATAACCTGCGGGTATCCTACTCAGTTTGGAATTTTGGAACTGGAGCTGGTTACGAAGGATATTTTTATAGAGGAAAAAGAAGAGGAAATGGCTGTACGTATATTGTATTCAATGACAGCCAACGGAACGGTGATTCCTGAGTGCGAGCTTTTAATATCGCTGAGGGAATCGGATTGAGTGCGTTTATGAATATATATGAGGAGGAGAATTGAAAATGGATCAGCAGAACGAAAATTCACAGTACGACCCGAACGCGCAGTATGTACAGCCGCAGTATGCCCAGAACGGCCAGTATGTACAGTATCAGCAGCCGCAGCCTGTGAAGAAAAAGAAGAAATGGTGGATTCCCGTAATAGTTATTTTAGCAATACTGATTATTGCAGCACTTGTTTTGTATTTCTGCTTCAGGGAAAAGGTTGTTGAGTGGACCAACGGAAAAATCGGTACAGTCAGCGTAAATGAGGTGGAGCTTGACGAAGCCGTTGCTTTGACGGAGCCGCAGGAGCCTTCTGAAAAGCAGATATCGAAATATCAGAAATATGTTGAGGATTTATATGAGGATACCTACACCGGGCTTTCTGAAGAAAAGAAGGAGTATTTCCTTGAGGTAAGAAGCCTTATTGAAACAGTTGTAGATGCCCAGCTTTCCGAAACAGAGCTGACGATAGACAATTTTGAATCCCTGTTTAATGAAACCTACGACGAAATATCAAAATCGGGAGCAGAAAAGCTTGCCTGCAATGAAACCTCGGAAAATGCGGTGCTTTCAGCTATTGAGGATATTTATGATACCATAAGTCCCTTTGAGAAAACAGCATATGCGGCAGGAACCATTACCGTTGATAATCTTTTAAAATCATATGCATTACATAATATTGCTACCGGTCTGACCTTAAAAAACGGGTACAATGATGTTGCCCTTGCCCTTGAGGCTGTTGCCGGCAATATGAATCCCTATTGTCCCAATATTGCAATGCTCATTGCAAACCAGATGAGACAGATCGATCTTGATTACGATGCAGAGGATATGCTTCTTTTTGCAATAGAGCAGAATCCCTACAGTGAGTCTGCATGGATTTCACTCGGCAATCTGTACCTCGATCAGGCAAGGTATGATGATGCTGAAAGATGTTTTAACAAGGCATTTGTTACTGCACCTCAGAGCGGCCCGGCAAATCAGGGAATGATGCTTGTATGCCTCGCAAAAAACGATCCCAAGAGTGCATACCTGTACATGCTCGAGGGTGCAAAGGAGGGCTATAGTACAACAATTACAATGGCCTACAACCATTTTATAAATTTATGCGGCGGCCAGGAGAAATATCTTGAATGGGCAGGACCTATCCTTGAATCCTACGGGGTTCAGAATATGATGGATTTCAGCAGGTCCAGAACGGCCTTTGACCCTACCCTTGATACCCCTTCACAGCAGCTGAACCTTGACAGGACCTTCAAGCTTCCTACAACTGCGGTGGATGTTATTAACAGCTTTGGCGATTCACTGATGGCCACAATCGAGGAATTGAAATTCTATTTCAGCAATATTGTAGGTGAAATAGATGCCGATTCACTTATTTCAGAGGATGGACAGGTAAATCTTTCTGCCCTGTTCGAAAGTGAAGGATTCCAGGCCCTTTTCGGAACCATAGGCATAGATGTGGATTCAAATGTGGCAGGAAGGCTTTCTGATGCCGCAAACCATGTTGATGAAAACGGAAATGTAGACCTTCTCGGAATCATCGGCGCGCTTGCCGGCAAGGACGAGATTCCCGATGGTGATTACGCTGTTGATGAAACGCAATACTATCAGGAAAATTACGAGCAGGAATGCTTCTGGCTTTCTGTATTGAACGATTACTATTTTTATGAGTACAAGAAGCTGACAGACAAGTATTACACAGAGCCTTCAAAGGTACATATGGAGGAGGCTATGGAAATCACCCTGTCCCACAGTGAGAAAAAGACCGAGGATCTTTCAAATAAGGATCCCATGCAGGCACTCGTTACGATGGCCACGGGAATCGTTTCAAACGGCAGCCCCATCGGTGCAGATTCATCCTTTACAAAGGCCCGTATTGATGAGATGACGGAGCTGTTCTGCCCCATGAACGGATATATCGAGCAGGGCTATAAGGAGGCAATTATTCTTGCCGAGGAATACTGGCTCTTCTCGAACAATATCCTCGGATATATCGCTGACAATACGATTTACAATAAATACCATTTTGAAAGAAATGCGCTGGTTGCAAATATGGCAAGCTTTTTCCCTCTGGCAGGAGCAATGTCAAATGCAATGATTGCCGGGCTCAGCAGCGAGTGGGGCGGTATGAGCTACAACTGGTATTCAGGCGACGAACTGATTGGAGAATCCTCCCTCAATAAGTATATTACAGGCAAATCAACAGCTAAATTCCCGAAGATTCCGGAGCTTCCGATTTCGGGAATGGGACAGGCCGTAAAGCCTCCCTATGTAATATATGTCAAGATTCCGGATCCCAATAAGCTTCTGGCAGCCGAGCCTACGGACACACCGGCTTCGCCGACAGACAAGCCCGATGACAAGCCCGATGACAAGCCGGAGGATAAGCCCGACGGTGAGCCGGATGGTTCGGATGCACCTATGACACTTGAGGAATTGGACGAACTTCAGAACGGAGTAAGTATCGATCTGAATGCAGAGATTTCAACGGTTGTTGAGAAAGTTGAGGACGGTGCCAATGGCGGTATAGGCTTTAAGATAAAGAAATATCTTGAGGTTTCCGTTAATCCCGCTACCAGATCCTTCAAGGTTTTTGCGGGCGGAATTATCGGTGGCGGCGGAGTTGAATTTAACGGTAAGAGCTCTGAAGTCATCCTGTACGGTCAGGCAGGTCTGAATGCAGGTGTAGGTGTTTCGGTGAGTCCGGGGAAAAATCCCAAGTTCTCCGGAAACCAGCAGGGATATTCCGGTGAGTGGACAAATCCGCCCTCGTTGGAGAGACTTTCCGCTTCGCTGAATTTAGGATCAGTTACCGCACAGGGCTATGTGAAGGGCGTTTTCAATTTAAGAAAGCGCCAGGTGACAAGCGCGGAGATTGGTGCAGAGGGAGGCTTTGAAGTCCTTGGATACGGAGCGGATGCCACGGTTTCCTACGATGCAATTTATTCATCAAAGAAGGAAACAGCGAAGCTGATAATGGGAGGCGTTCAGGCGACATCCACAAAGTACACGGCGCTGGATGATTAACGGTGAACTGCAATAAAGAACAGGAGATAGGAATATGACACTTATTATAATGGCTGCCGGTATGGGCAGCCGCTACGGCGGTTTAAAGCAGCTCGATCCGCTCGGACCGGGCGGGGAATTCCTTCTTGACTACTCGATTTATGATGCAAAGGCAGCAGGCTTTGACAAGGTTGTTTTTGTAATAAAGGAGGAGAATCTTGAGCTTTTCCGCGACACGGTCGGAAAACGTATTGAGAATGTGATAAGGGTGGAATATGCCTTCCAGGATATCAACGAGATTCCTGCAGGCTATTCGGTTCCCGAGGGCCGCGTAAAGCCCTGGGGAACGGCACATGCAGTATACTGCTGCAGGAAATATGTAAACGAGCCCTTTGCCGTTATCAATTCGGACGATTTTTACGGAAGGGAAGCCTTTGAATGTCTGGCTGATTATCTGAAAAAATCAGAAAATAAAGCGGGCGTAAATGAAGCAGCTGATTCTCCGGATGTGAATGGGAATGGAGTGAGAAGCTACTGTATGGCAGGCTACATGCTGAAGAATACCCTGACGGAGAACGGCTCGGTATCCCGTGGCGTATGCTCCGACCGGGACGGTTTCCTTACAACTATTGTTGAACATACAAAAATCGAAAGGCTTGCAGACGGAAGGCTTGTAAATACCTTCGAGGACGGAAGACAGGAGGAGCTTTCGGAGAACCTGCATGTTTCAATGAACTGCTGGGGCTTTACGCCTGAATTTTTCGATACCCTGGAAAAGGGCCTTGTGGATTTCTTTGAAGCAAACAGGGGTGAGAAGCTGAACAAGGCAGAATACTATCTGCTTACCGCTGTTCAGAACGAGATAGACGCAGGTACGGCAACAGTTGCAGTCCTGGAAACCGCTGCAAAATGGTTTGGTGTGACCTATCGTGAGGACCGCCCGAAGGTGGTTGAATCAATCAAAAGGCTGATTCAGGAGGGTGTATATCCCGAGAAGCTTTGGGAATAAACGGAAATGCAGCAAATATATTAATGCGGAGGGTAAATATATGTCAGTTTTAGTTACCGGCGGTACAGGCTATATTGGAAGCCATACAGTCATAGAGCTGCAGAATGCGGGCTATGATGTCATTATAATAGACAATCTGAGCAATTCGAATCCTGTTGTTCTGGACAGGATAGAGAAGATTACAGGAAAGAGACCGGCCTTTTATGAGGCGGATATACGCGACAGGGCGGCGCTTGACAGAATATTTAAAGAGCATCCGGACATAAATTCCTGCATTCATTTTGCAGGTCTGAAGGCTGTCGGTGAATCTGTCAGCATGCCGGTTGAATACTATAACAACAACATTTACGGAACGCTGACGCTTATTGAGGCTATGAGGAGTGCCGGAGTAAAGAATTTAGTATTCTCCTCCTCTGCGACAGTATACGGAGATCCGGCCTTTGTGCCCATTACCGAGGAATGTCCCAAGGGGCAGTGTACAAATCCTTACGGTTGGACTAAGTCGATGCTTGAGCAGATTCTTTCGGATGTACAGTACGCAGACAGGGAATGGAACGTAATACTTCTTCGTTATTTCAATCCTATCGGTGCGCACAAAAGCGGGACAATAGGCGAGAATCCCAACGGCATACCGAACAATCTGATGCCGTACATCACTCAGGTAGCTGTTGGCAAGCGCGACCATTTAAATGTATTCGGAAATGATTATGATACACATGATGGAACGGGAGTACGCGACTATATTCATGTAGTTGACCTTGCAGAGGGACATGTAAAGGCCCTGAAGAAGCTTGAAGAAAACTGTGGTCTGAAGATTTACAATCTCGGAACCGGCCGCGGATACAGTGTTTTGGACATTGTAAAGGCTTTTGAAGAGGCCTCGGGGGTGAAGATACCGTATACAATTACAGACAGGCGTCCCGGTGATATAGCAACCTGCTATGCGGATGCCACGAGGGCCGGGATGGAGCTTGGATGGGAAGCTAAAAACGGTATAAAGGAAATGTGCGAGGATTCCTGGAGATGGCAGAAGAACAATCCTGAGGGATATTAAATAATATGATAAGGGTCTTGGAGACACATACGGTGTCCAAGGCCCTTATTTTTTTGCCGTGGAGTGAAAAAATTTTTTAAAAAAATTTTTAAATCAAGTGAGTAAAATCGAAAATCCGTGCAACTAATGGGTGTAAACATAAAAAACGAAAAAGGAGGTGGAGGAAATGAGGTATACAACGGAAGAAGCATTGTCCGAGATTATGCGGCGGAGAAGCAATATCGTGATGCACCGTAACCAGCGGGAATGCAGGATACTCTCGGCAGCGGTATGCGTGATGTCTGTCGTGCTTGTATCGGTGATAGCAGTCCTGCAGGCAGGGGCAGAAAAGGCTTCTCCCGTTTCACTGTATGGCTCATTCATGCTGAGTCAGGAAGCGGGAGGCTATGTGCTGACGGCACTCGCCGCGTTTGTGCTTGGTGTGTTTGTAACGCTGCTATGTCAGAAATGCAGGAAGAACAAAAAGGGACCGGTGGAGCCCTGAATCCCATCAAAAAATAAAA
>JAZQNG010000005.1:0-4108 GCA_045627205.1 Lachnospiraceae bacterium | reverse complement strand
CAAAATTCAACATAGGGGACAGACCTTAAAATATCTTTTAAGGTCTGTCCCCTATGTTGAATTTTGTTAAAAAAGGTCCGTCCCCGACGTAGAATTTTGTTAAAAAAGGTCCGTCCCCAATGTAGAATTTTGCTAAAAAAGGTCCGTCCCCGATGTAGAATTTTCCGTCCCCGTTATAGACGTTCAGCTCTGTAAATGTCCCTGAAATAACGGTAGGTGTCTACCTTTAATTCGCCGCAGGCCTGTTCATCACAGGCGATGATTGCGTTGTTGTGAAGCTGAAGGGCGCTGATTGTCCATTTTTGTGATACAGCTCCTTCAATGCATTCGGCAAGGGCACGTGCCTTGTTGTGGCCGTTTACAAGAAGCAGTACCTCGCGTGAATCCGTGACGGTTCCGACACCGACGGATAATGCCTTTGCGGGAACCAAAGAAGGGTCGTTGTCAAAGAAACGCGAATTGACGATTCTTGTATCCTCGGTGAGGTCCCTTACTCCGGTACGTGAATTAAGGGATGTATACGGCTCGTTGAAGGCAATATGACCATCTACGCCGCAGCCGCCCATGAATAAATCGATTCCGCCATAGGCTGCAATTTTTTCCTCGTATCTCCTGCATTCAGCCTCGGGATCCTCGGCAAGTCCGTTCAGAATGTTGATGTTCTCACGCGGGATGTCGATATGATTGAAAAGATTGTCATGCATGAAGTACCAGTAGCTTTCGTGATGTTCCTTCGGAAGCCCGACGTATTCATCCATGTTGAAGGTTACAACATTTTTAAAGGTAACGCGGCCTGCTTTGTTTGCCTCAACAAGGCGTCTGTAAACGCCGATGGGAGAGGAACCGGTGGGCAGACCGAGGATGAACGGTCTGTTTTCCTTGTGACCGTTAATGGCTGTAATGATGTGCTCTGCAGCCCAATCGCACATTTTGTCATAATTTTCCTGAATTATTACTTTCATTTTGATAATCCTCCATGTAATTGAATTATTAAATTCTGAAGGTGAAGATATCGCCTCTGATGTATTGTCCTGATGTGTGGAGCGGTCTTCCCTTTTTGTCGAAAATAATTTCCCGTAAATGAAGCAGCGGTGCTCCTTCGTTTATATGCAGATATTTCGATGCGGTACGCGGTGCGGGAATAAGTGAAATCTCATGTATTGCCTTTGATGGTTCTACGCCGTATTCCCTTAACAGTCCATATAGTGAGCCTGTCAGGTCACTTTCAAGCAGGTATGAATAGGCTGAGGAAAAATGATTTTCCTCCAGAATCACAGGAATGCCGTCGGCATAATGAAGCCTGACGGTTTCTATGATACGACTGTTCGGGGCAACATTCAGATCTTCACAGTCGCGCTTCGTTGCTGCGACAATCCTGCCGGCAAGTACCTTTGATGAGGCCTTTTTACCATTCATCCTGCAGGTATCGTGAAAGCTGTTGACATCGTTCAGTTTGGCTTTTTGTGTCGGAATACTGATGAAGGTTCCTTTACCCTGTTTCCTGTCAAGAATTCCGATTTTTTCAAGCTCCTGAAGGGCTTTCCGGACTGTGATACGACTGACACCGTACAGTTTGCACAGCTCTCCCTCGGAGGGCAGCCGGTCGCCAACATTCAGGACGCCGCTGCTTATCTGCGAACGGATTTTGGCAATCATCTGCGCATAAAGCGGCGTGGATGAATTGCCCGTAAGCTTTGTATTCTGATTTATCTGACTATCTTCTGATGTATTTTTTGACATATTCTGATTTTATCCTAAAGCTTTGCTTGGTGTATAGGGTAGGGAAAAGTCTGTCTAATGATATTATCAGCGGATTTTCTGCAGATGTCCCGATACCTTCATGGCGTCTATAATGGCATCAACCTGTTTTTCACACTCCTCAAGTGTACCTGCCTCTGCCATAACCCTGAGAACGGGCTCTGTACCTGATTTGCGCAGAAGAACGCGTCCGTTGTCGCCCAGATCTTCGGTTGCTTTGTCCACAGCGGCCTGTACGGCTGAGTCCGACAAGGTTTCGTCCTTGTCATCGACCTCGACATTTTTCAGTATCTGCGGATACATTTCACAGCCGGCGGCAAGTGCGGAAATGGGAAGCTTTGTTTCAATCATGACCTGCATAAGCATGATTGCTGTGATGAGTCCGTCCCCTGTATGCGCATATTTACGGAATATAACATGACCGGACTGCTCACCGCCTATCATATGGTCAAATTCCTTCATGTTTTCATAGACGAAACGATCACCGACAGCGGTTTTTTCATAATCGATTTCTGCCGCATCAAGAGCCTTATAAAGACCGAAATTCGACATGATTGTCGTAACAACCGTATTGGAAGGAAGCATACCGTTTTTCTTCATCCATTTTGAACAGATATACATAATCTTGTCGCCGTTCAGTTCATTGCCGTTTTCGTCAACGGCGAGACAGCGGTCTGCATCTCCGTCAAAGGCAAAGCCCACATCCATGTGATTGTCCTTAACATATGCCTTTAAGGACTCCAGGTGTGTCGAGCCGCAGTTCATGTTGACATTAAGCCCGTCGGGATCTGCATTAATGACACAGGTTTTTGCACCAAGTGCATTGAAAACGGCAGGACCTATCATCCATGCGGCGCCGTTTGAACAGTCAAGCGCAACCTTGTGTTTTTCAAAGGAATGTGTTGTGAGTCCTGTCAGATAGCCTATATACCTGTTTCTACCGTTGTAGAAATCAATTGTTCTTCCTATTTCATCACCCGTAACCGCAGGAAATGAACTTAATTCAGCCAGGCTATAGCCATCATTATCCTTACCTACAAGCTTAAGCCCATAGCTTTCAGCCATGTTTCCGGAAACAGGAACGGTAAGAAGCTGACCGTCAATATACTTTTCAAGTTCAGCCTGCATTTCATCGTCCATTTTTTCGCCTTCGAAATTCATAAGCTTTATTCCGTTGTCGAAGAAGGGATTGTGTGAGGCTGAAATCATCACTCCGCAATCGAAACCCTCGGTCCTTGTGATGTAGCTGACACAGGGAGTGGTGGTGACATGAAGAAGATATGCATCGGAACCGGTTGAGGTGATTCCTGCGGCAAGTGCGTTTTCGTACATATACGAAGAGCGTCTTGTATCTTTTCCTATAACGATTTTTGCGGATCCGCCGTCGTGCCTTGAACGATAATAAAATCCAAGAAATTGTCCTATTTTAAAGGCATGACCGGCAGTAAGGACCTTCCCGGCCTTACCGCGAAAGCCGTCTGTTCCAAAATATTTTCCCATTGTTTTATCCTCCAGATATTGTCCGATAATTATATTCAGGCTATGAATTGCAGGAAAACACAGTCTGAATGCAGAAGCATCTTTTCCAATAATAGATAATGCAAAAACAAATGTCAATATAATGTTATATAACATTATGCATTGTGTAAGTATAATCATAAAAGCATATATGACTGATAAGCCGGAATGGATTGAAAAGGTATATTTAATAGCAGCGGCAGGTAAGAAATAAAACACTGAAAAATGAGAAAAAAGAGCAAGGGAAAATAAAAATATCTGTGATTAGAAAAAGATTATAAAAAAATAAGAAAAAAACCAGAATATTAAACGTCGGATGGGGAAATATACATATTTATTAATTAGTATTCAAAGTAATATACTAAATGTAAATTTACTATAACGCTAACTCATAATATATTTAGAAAAAATATATAAAAATTTAAGTATAGCAATATTTGATTAATAGAAAGTTTATAAATAGTTAATAATTGCGTTGACAAATTATACTTCAAAATTTATTCTTATATATGTGTGTAGCATGGTGTTATACACAAAAAAATGAGGAGGTAAAAATGATTAGAGTTGCGATTTGTGACGACGATCCTATGTTTGTTGACTACATGAAGAACAAACTTCTTCAGGCTGGCCTTGACAAGGAGAGTACTTTTTTTGATGAGTATTTTTCGGGAGAGGAATTAATCAATGATTTTCACAAACGAAAAGGGTATGATTTACTTATTTTGGACATTCAGATGCCAGGACTTGATGGCAATGAGGTTGCAAAGATTTTTAGAAAAAATTACCTAGATACTATTCTGGTGTTCTGTTCAGGTGTGAAAAATCCTACACC
>JAZQNG010000004.1:0-13972 GCA_045627205.1 Lachnospiraceae bacterium | reverse complement strand
TTATTAAAAAAGGTCCGTCCCCGATGTAGAATTCGGAATCTGATTAACATTGACAAATGCTGAATAAAGCAGGTATAATCAAACTGGAATAGTGTGATAATGTAGGAGTGTTATGGAAGAGATTATTGAAAATCTGCAGGCGCAGATACTGGAATATATTAATAAAGGCTTTGTACTGGCTGTGGCAGGTAATCCCGGGCAGAATATACCGGAGGATATGAAGGACTGTACAAAGATTAAAATCAGGCCGATTCTTGTAAAGAAAAAGATATTGTGTCAGGTCACAAAAACAGTAGGCGCAAAGGAGCTTCATTCAAATGTCGGAGTGGAGGAGGCGGCAGCCCTTTTAGCGGGCGTTGCGGGCAATCCGTTCAGACAGATTGAGGTGACCGGAGAGCCCGGAAAGCTGACAATTCTTGCAAGTAAAAAGGGAAAGCTGTCTGTTTTAAAGCACCGGGCAGCTAAAGCGAATATCCCGGGGCAGGCAGCGGAGGTGTCCGCGCAGGACATAAGGCAGGACACGGGGACAGACAAAAATGCTGAACCGCAGACACATAACAGGCAGAAAAACTACTGTCTTCCGGAGGGAGTTCCGGTACCCTTCCTTGTCGAGCTGGGCGTTATGACAAAACAGGGAAAGGTGGTTGCACAGAAGTACGACAAGTTCCGTCAGATAAACAGATATCTTGAATTTGTAGAGGATATAGTGCCGTCCCTTCCTAAGAACAGGGAGATTTCCATCATAGATTTCGGGTGCGGCAAATCCTATCTTACCTTTGCTCTTTATTATTATCTTCATGAGCAGAAGGGCTTTGATGTGAGGATAACGGGACTTGACCTGAAGCAGGATGTCATCGACGTCTGCAACAGGCTTGCGAGGGACTTCGGTTATGACAAGCTGCAGTTCCTTCATGGCGATATTGCAGCCTACGGCGGTGAAAATGAAAGGGTTGATATGGTCGTGACCCTTCACGCCTGTGATACGGCTACGGATTATGCCCTCAGCAAGGCGGTAAAATGGGGGGCACAGGTTATTTTCTGCGTACCCTGCTGTCAGCATGAGCTCAACAGACAGATTAAATGCGAGGAGCTGCAGCCTGTATTGAAGTATGGTCTTTTAAAGGAAAGAATGGCCGCACTTATAACGGACGGACTCCGGGCAGATATGCTCGAGGAAGCGGGCTACCGTACCCAGATACTGGAATTTATCGATATGGAGCATACTCCGAAGAATATCCTTATCAGGGCTGTACGCCAGCCGCTGAAGATAAAGCAGAAGACAGGCTTCAGAAGGACGATGGAATTTTTAAATGTAAAACCGACGCTTGAACGTCTTCTGTGAAGCTGAACAGGGGAACTGCGGAAAAGAAAAAGCTTATTACCGGATGGGAGCTTCAGGGCCCTTCTCCGTGGATTGAAAGGACGCCGTATATTTCAAGATGAAAGCGGAAAAAAAGAGAAAAAAATTTAAATTCATATATAAGGTACTGATTGTTTTTGCGGTATTTATCGTTGCACTCGTTTATTTCAGCGGCGGAATCCGTGAAACAATTTTCGGTAATGACCTGAAGCTGGTAGACACGAGAAGTGCAACACTTCCGATCGTTACGATGGAGGTTGACGGAAACAGGATTAATTCCCTGAATGGCTATGTGGCGAATTTAGACGAAATGATCGTGCGTGAATCCATCACGCCCTTAACCGTTGAGAGAACCTTTACGGTGAAGATAAATGAGCATGAGAGCCATGTAAGGAAGCTGAAGTATGAGGTATTCAACCTTGAAAAGAATCTGATTGAATCGGGAAACTGTACAGTACTTGATACGGACGAGGCTGAAAAGAGCGTGCGTATTGAGCTTCTGGAGAAGCTGGAAACAGGCGTGGAATATGTTTTGAAGCTGACGCTCATTACAAATGACAGCAAGAGAATATATTATTACACCCGTCTGAAGCTTTACGAGGACGGAAATCTGACGGAAAAGCTTGAATTTGTTGATTATTTCCATGAAACCCTGTTGAACAGGTATGGAAACCGTGCGAAGGATCTGGAAAAATATCTTGAGCCCAAACGCGGCAGTGACAATACCAGCTTTGCGCATGTGGACATTCATTCCAGTCTGAATATGGTATCCTACGGCGGTCTTGAGCCGAAGGTGGTATATGAGCTTACACCGACTGTTACGGAATTCTACGATACCATGGCAAGCGTTATCCGTAAATTTGTTGTGGATGTAAAAACCGATCTCGGTACCGAATATTACATGGTTACCGAAAAATACCGTTTTAATTATTCAAAAACCAGAACATCCCTGTATAACTATGAAAGGGACATGGAGGAGCTTTTTGATATTAACAATTTCAGTCTGGCAAAGCGGGAATTTAAGCTCGGCATCACAAACGGAAACGACTGTGAAGGAATTGCCAGTCCCAATAAAAAATACATGGCTTTCGTATACAACCGTGACCTGATTGTATATGACATCGAAAACAACACAGCTTCAATGGCCTTTACCTTCAAGGAGTCGGATGCCGACTATGAGAGGGATTATTACGACAGCTACAGGGTAAAGCTTTTACGCTGCAATGACAACGGAACGCTGGATTTCTGTGTTTATGGATATATGAACCGCGGTGAATATGAGGGCCGTGTCGGTATCGTATTATACAGATATTATTTTGACAGCAATGCCAAAGAGGAACGCCTCTATATGCCCGTAAACAGTTCATATCAGGTGCTTCTTGCGGACATGACGGATTTTGCGTACCTGACAGAGTATGAAAGCTTCTATTTTTCGATTTATGAGAATATATACTGCTATGACCTGATTACCGGTGAGCTGACGCTGATAGCAGATGATGTGCCGAAGGAAAACCTTGTTTACTGTAAGGAGGACAGCTATATTGCATGGCAGAACGCATCAGACCTTCTTCAGGCTTCCGCCATCAGGATACTTCACCTTGAGTCAGGAGAGCAGAAATCCATTTCGATGCGGAACGGCCAGGTCCGTCTGTTCGGAAAGATAAACAATAACATTATTTACGGCTTTTCACAGATTTCCGATGTGGCAAGGAAAAAGGACGGAAGTATTGAGCTTCCTGCATATATGCTCAGCATTTCGGACAGGGACGGAAATGTCCTCAAGACCTATAACAGCGAGATGAATTATATCACCGGGGTTGAAATCGGTGATAATATCATCAGGATAAGCAGGGTAACGCAGAATTCAACAAATCCGGTTACCTATAAAAGGGTTGAGGATGATACGATATTAAATAAGCTTAATGTGGTTACCGAACCGGTTGAAATAACAAAGCGTGTGACAGACAGAATGCTGACGGAATATTATGTATCCATACCCGGCGAGAAGGAAATCCTGTCAATCCCGAGGCTTACGACGGGCAGGAATATCGTAATCAATCATGAGACTGCCGTCCGTGTCAGTGAGCCGGAGGAAAGGGACAGCTGCTATTACGCATATTCCTTTGGAGATATCGTATGCGCGTCAAAGAGTGCGGCAGAGGCAATAAAGGCGGCAGATGAAAATGTCGGTTCCGTAATCAACCGTACCGGAAAGCTCATCTGGGAGCGTGGTGTAAAATCACAGAGGCGTGAAATTACGGGGGTAACGGCAGAGCTGACCTCAAACGGATACACCCCGATGCAGGCCGCCCTAAAGATTCTGGTACGTTACAGAAACCAGGAGGCGGATGCAAAAACCTTTGATTATGAGAAGGAGAGCGCCTTCAGCTGGCTTTCGGAAAATTTGAAGCCGGTAATCGTGGACATGACCGGAGTAAGTCTTGACGAGGCACTTTACCAGATTTATAAAAAACGACCTGTGATAGCGCTTATGGCGAATGGTGATGCTGTTGTGATAACAGCCTATGATGCCACGACAATTACGGTATTTGAGCCGACAAAGGGAAGAAGTACCAAGTATAATCTGGTTACGGCCGAGGATGAATTCAAAAAAGCAGGAAATGTGTTTATTTCGTATGTGGATTAATGGTTATTAATGACCGGATAATATGCAATCCGGAATAATACAGAAGGGAAGGTAGTTTATTATGGCAAAAAGAGTTTTTCTGATAGTAATGGACAGTGTCGGGGTTGGTGAGATGCCGGATGCGGCCGACTATGGTGATGAGGGAAGCAATACAGTGAAGGCAGCTGCTTCAAGCGGATTTCTTGATATGCCGAATATGAAGAGGCTTGGTTTTTTCAATATAAAGGGCATAGACGATATGTATGCGGATGCTCCGAAGGAGCCTTATTATGCAGCAGGAAGGCTTGCCGAAAGGTCGAAGGGAAAGGATACGACGACGGGACACTGGGAAATTGCCGGGCTTGTTTCAGAAAAGCCCATGCCTACCTTCCCGGAGGGCTTCCCGCAGTCATTTATTGATGAGTTTTCAGAGCGTACAGGACGTAAGTGCCTGTGCAATAAGCCCTATTCAGGAACGGCTGTTATCGCTGATTACGGAAAGGAAGCCATTGAAACGGGCGCACTCATTGTATACACATCTGCAGACAGCGTTTTTCAGATTGCAGCACATGAGTCATATATTCCCGTGGAAACCCTGTATGAATACTGCCGTATAGCCCGTGAGATGCTTGTGGGTGACCTTGGCTGCGGACGTGTAATAGCAAGACCCTTTGAGGGTGAGTGGCCCTATACAAGAACCTCAAGACGCCACGATTTTTCACTGCTTCCGCCGAAGGATACAATGCTTGATGTCCTGAAAAGAAAGAACTATGATGTACTTTCGGTAGGTAAAATCATTGATATTTTTGCGGAAAAGGGTATAACTGATTATGTCCGCACGGTTAATAACGAGGACGGAATAAATAAGACACTTGAATATATGGACAGGGATTTTAACGGGCTCTGCTTCACGAATCTTGTCGATTTTGATATGACCTACGGACACAGAAACGATCCTGAGGGCTACGCAAAGGCACTGACATATTTTGACAGCCGCCTGCCGGAGATACTTTCAAAGCTTAAGGACGACGATATTCTGATGATTACGGCCGACCACGGCTGCGACCCCGTGACACCGTCCACAGACCATTCGCGTGAGTACATTCCGCTTGTATGCTATGGCAGGTCCCTGAAAAAGGGCGTAAATTTAGGAACAAGAACAAGCTTCTCCGACATCGGTGCAACAATTCTTGATTATTTCGGAGAGCTTGAGTCAATAGAAGGTGAATCCTTTCTTAGTGAGATTATTTGACATGGGGGACGCAGAATGAAGCTTGTTATACAGCGTGTAGCCCACGCATCTGTTTCGGTAGAGGGAAATGTAATAGGAAAAATCGGGAAGGGCTATATGGTCCTCATCGGAATAGGAAAAGAGGACAATGAGGAAACAGTCCGCAAGGCTGCGGATAAGATGCTGAAGCTCAGGATATTTGAGGATGAAAACGGAAAAACGAACCTTTCACTGGACCGGGTGGGAGGCGGACTTCTGCTGATCTCGCAATTCACTCTTTATGCGGACTGCAGCTCAAACAGACCCGGTTTTACAAATGCAGCACCTCCGGATATGGCTGAAAGGCTGTATGATTATTTTGTGGAATATTGCAAAACAAAAACGGACATTGTTGAGAAGGGTGAGTTTGGTGCCGACATGAAGGTTGAGCTCCTGAACGACGGTCCCTTCACGATAGTGCTTGACTATTAAAATAAGCGAAAAACAGGAGGAATAAGGAAGTGTACGAGTACAAGACAACAGGAACATGTTCGAGCAGGATTTTATATGATATTTACGAGGAAAACGGCGTAAAAAAGGTAAAGGACGTGAAATTCACCGGCGGCTGCAGCGGAAACACACAGGGCGTTGCAAGGCTTGTTGAAGGGATGCCTGTAGATGAGGTTATCTCAAGACTTGAAGGGATAAAGTGCGGTTTTAAACCCACCTCCTGTCCCGACCAGCTGGCCTGTGCCCTGAAGCAGCTTTAAGCAGGCAGGGCACGTATTGTGAAAACGGACACGGATAGCATAGCGTGCGGGAAAAAGGTCAATATAATACAAAGGAATAGTTTAGAATATGAAAAAGATAGTTCTTACCGGTGGCGGTACCGCCGGACATGTTACGCCGAATATGGCACTTATTGAAAGACTCCGTGCGGAGGGATATGACATTTCTTATATCGGCTCACTTAACGGAATTGAAAAAAAGCTGATAGAGGGGATGGGGATTCCGTACTATGGGATTTCGACCGGTAAATTCCGCAGATATCTGGATATTAAAAACATAACAGATCCCTTCAGGGTAATCAAGGGCTTTGGTCAGGCCAAAAAGCTGTTAAAGCAGATAAAGCCGGACGCTGTATTTTCAAAGGGCGGCTATGTGGCAGTGCCTGTGGTTTTTGCCGCTAAAAGGAAGAAGATTCCTGCCATAATACATGAATCGGATATGACGCCGGGACTTGCAAACAAGCTCTGCATTCCAAAGGCAACAAAGGTATGCTGCAATTTTGAAGAGACAATGAAATATCTTCCCGCTGAAAAGGCAGTACATACAGGAACACCGCTTAGGAAGGAGCTGTTTACGGGCAGCAGGGAGAAGGGACTTAAACTGAACGGATTTAAGCCTGACAGACCCGTACTCCTTGTAGTAGGCGGTTCAACGGGTGCGGCGGCCGTAAATAAAGCGGTAAGAAGCGTATCGGGTGAGCTTCTTAAAACCTTTAATATTATCCATATCTGTGGAAAGGGAAAGACCGATCCGGCATTTGATAATGTTGACGGAATGAAGCAGTATGAATATGTAAGTGATGATTTAAAGGATATGTTTGCGGCTGCAGACATTATCATCTCACGTGCCGGAGCAAATGCCGTTGCAGAGCTTCTGGCATTAAAGAAGCCCAACCTTCTGATTCCCCTGTCGGCTGCGGCAAGCAGGGGAGACCAGATACTGAATGCCCGTGCATTTGAGAAGAACGGCTACAGTGCGGTGCTTGAGGAGGAAAAGGTAACAGATGAGACGCTGCTTGAGGCTGTGAAGGAGCTGTATGAAAACAGGGAGAAATACATTGCAGCCATGTCAAAGGCTAAAGAAGCGGATGCAACAGAAACAATTTATGGACTAATAAGGGATATATGTGAATAAGGAATAAGAAAAAGGGGACGGTGGTTTTAACCTTAAAGGTCAAAACTGCCGTCCCCTTAATATCAGTATCATTCCTTTACGTCTTCCTTGGTAATGGTCATGATTTCCTCATCATTCAGCTCTTCGCTGGTCATGACACGTGAGGCCTGATTCGAAACGATGGTCTCGAAAATATTACGTATGTCACGTGCATTTGAGAAGGATTCATTTTTATTTGCCACATGGTCTTCAATGCGCTTCTTTACAATCTCACGGGCATCATCCTCTATCTTGTACTCATACTTGGAGCAGAGCTGGATGAATATCCGGACAAGCTCATCTGCGGAATAGTCCGGGAAATGGATATACTTATTGAAACGTGACTTAAGTCCGGGATTGCTGTTGATGAAATCCCGCATGAGGTCGGGATATCCGGCAACAATTACGATAAAATTGTCACGTCGTTTTTCCATCAGGTTGATAAGGGTATCTATTGCCTCCTGACCATAGTCCTGACCACCCTTTTTGGCAAGGGTATAGGCTTCATCTATAAAGAGAATACCGCCGGTTGCTTCGTCAATCTTCTCCTGGGTTTTAATGGCTGTCTGTCCTACATATCCTGCAACAAGACCTGCGCGGTCTACTTCAACCAGCTGGCCGGTAGACAGAATGCCGATTTCACGGTAAATATCCGCAAGAATACGGGCAACAGTGGTTTTACCTGTTCCGGGATTTCCGGTAAATACGAGATGAAGGGAAACAGGCATGGACTTCATACCCTTTTCCTTTCTGAGCTTCTGCATTTTTACGAGGTTGATGAGCTCACGGACATCCTTTTTAATGGTTTCCATACCAATCAGTTCGTCCAGGTCCTCCATAGGGGAACGGCCGCTCTCGGTGGTCTGGCGGACGTTTTTGCTCTCGTCCATCACACCCTCCTGAATCAGCCTGTTCAACTCCTCTGTAGCACCGGCGTTGCCCTTTGCACTGGAGGTGCGGAGGAAACGCAGAGCCTCTCCTATATCCTGATGTACATTGAAGCCATGGGAATAAAAATACTCGACCTTCTCAATAGCCTCGTCACAGCCCTTCAGGGCTGACTTCATATACCAGTCAAAGGCAGCATTGATATCGCTCTTCAGATTCTCATCTTCCTTGCCGTTTTCAAGATACTGGCCGATAAGGAACTGCGCCCTGGCATGACCGCCAAGAGCCGCCTTTAAATACCATTTCTCTGCCTTGGATACGTCCTTGTCACAGCCGCGTCCGTTTTCAAGGAAAAATGCGTATTTATACTGGGCATCGGTATGGCCGCCTTCAGCTGCCTGTTTATAATACTCAAAAGCCTTGCTGTCGTCATGTACAACACCTTCGCCGCAGTCATAAATCAGACCGAGGTGGTAGCTTGCATCAAAATGCTCCTCGCCCATATTCTTCCAGCGCAGTGCCTCCTTGTAGTAGTTCACCGCTGCAGAATTATCATCATTCTTTTCCATCAGAAGACCAAGATAATAGGAGGCAAGCGAATTGTTCAGAAGCTGCGCACCCTTCAGGAGCTCCATGGCCTTTTCGGGATTCTGGGTAACGCCGTTGCCATCCATGTAAAGAAGGGCAAGACTTATCAGAGCGTTGGGATTTCCCGTATCATATTTAACGGTTTCCTTCAGGTATCCGGCTGCCTTCTGATAGTTTACGGGCGTACCGAGACCAAGACGGTAGAGCTCTCCGAGATAGAACAGGGAATCAATGCTTCCCTTCTGGTTTGCCGTTTCATAGGAGGCTAAAGCCTTGCTATAGTCCTTTTCAACACCATAACCAAGCTCATAGCAGAAGCCGAGGAAAAGGCTTGCGATGGGAAGTGAGCCCTCAGGAATCCTGTGGCACCACTCAACAACCTTCTGTGCCTTGATGCTTGTTATGTTTGATTTATTTACAAGAAGTGAAAGATGAAAACGGGCGTCATTGTTGCCCTTATGGATTTCATCCGTCAGGTAATCGAATTTGTCTTCAAGTGACATCCCGCTCCACTTTACGGGATCTGCCTCATATAATGGTTTGTAATTATCAACTGTAAGTCTCATGTGGACTGCTCCTTGATTATAATTATTCAAAGCATTTGATCATGACATTTTCCGGAAGAACGGAGCCCTCGCCTAAAATGGAATTTGCAAATTTAGCAAAGGCGACCGGACCGTCGCTTACATAAAATTCATGAATCGGAGGTTCACAGGCCTCGCAGAGAAGCTCGTTGTCTTCAAGAACCTTCCTGAAGTCGCGCGCACACTCGAAGGCCGGATTTACAAGGGTTACATCATCGCCCGCAACTTCACCTATTTTCTTTGCTAAAAGCGGATAATGTGTACAGCCGAGAACAAGGGAATCGATACCCTTTGAAAGAAGTCCGTCGATATAACGGTGGATAACCTGTGTGGTTATCTCGTCATCGATCCAGCCCTCCTCCACAAGGGGAACAAACAAAGGACAGGCCTGCTTGTAAACCTCGATATCAGGGTTTGTTTTCTGAAGATAAACCTCGTAGATGCAGCTGTTTATGGTTGCACGTGTAGCTATGACACCTATTTTTTTATTTTTGGTAGCCTGGGCAGCCGCCTTTGCACCCGGCATTACAACACCGATGACAGGAACCGGAAGCTCACGCTTCAGTGTTTCAAGTGCAATTGCACTTGCGGTGTTGCAGGCAATAACTATCGCCTTAACACCCTGTTCAAGCAGAAATTTTGCTATCTGACGGGAGTATGTAACGATGGTATCGGCTGATTTATTTCCATAAGGAACACGGGCGGTATCGCCATAATATATTATTTTTTCGTTTGGAAGGCGTGCCATAAGTTCTTTAACAACAGTGGTGCCTCCGATACCGGAGTCAAAAACTCCAATAGGTGCTTGTGATGACATATGGAATCCTTTTTATTTAGTCGTCTGCTTAAAGGGCAGCACGGATTTTTGCAGCATATTCTTCTGCTTCACCGTCCGCATATGAAAGATGCTCCCAGGGTATGGAAACACCGTCTTCATTATAACGGGGAATAAGGTGAATATGTAAGTGGAAAATAGTCTGTCCTGCGGCCTCACCGTTGTTCTGAAGCAGATTGATACCGTCTGCATTCAGTGCCTTTTTCATAGCCTTTGCAATTTTTGATGCAACTAAGAGAGCCTTTGCGGCTATATCAGCGTCAATTTCAAAAAGGTTGGCACAGTGCTTTTTGGGTAAAAGCAGGACGTGTCCCTTTGCGGCGGGTGAAATGTCAAGAATGGCGCGAAAATCGTCATCCTCCCAGACGCAGGCGGAGGGAATGATTCCCTGAGCGATTTTACAAAAAATACAATCCTCCATAGAAAAAAACTCCTTTACATTTATAACCGGTGCCAAATCGACACCTACACAATCATTCTACTATCTTTTTTCAATAGTTTCAAGTGTTTGATAGGGTTTGTTGAAAAAATTTGTTTAAAAAATACGGTTTTCGTGATATACTCTTTTATGTTACTGTTCAGGCAGAAAAATGCATCATTAGGAGAAAGTTTGAAAATAAATTTTCAAACTAAGAGATTGGTGCTAAGAACGCACCAATTAATGTTCCAAATTTACTTTAAATTTGAAACATTAATTAACTACACCATGAGCAACTCATTACATTCGTTGCATTAGGAGGAAGAATGAGAACTATTATTATAGCCATAACACTGGTATTATTTTTAATTGTAACCTTACCCTTTTATCTGATAGTGACGCTTATAGGCTTTGCCAATAAAAAGGCATGCGCACGTATTTCGCAGGGTGTGGTAAATGCCCTGTTTAAATTTGTACTGTTTGAGGCAGGCGCTAAAATGACAGTCCTTGGACAGGAGAACATTCCGGAGGGGATTCCCGTTTTATTCGCGGGGAATCACAGGAGCTATGCCGATATTCCGATGGGATATCTGACGTCCAAAAAAACGGTGGGCTTCATAGCCAAGAAGGAGATAAAGAAGATTCCGATTCTTTCATGGTGGATGAAAAACATGACCTGCCTGTTCCTGGACAGGGATGACCCAAGACAGGGCCTGAAGACTATACTTGCGGCTGTTGAAAATGTAAAACAGGGCTTTTCGGTATTTATTATGCCGGAGGGAACGAGAAACCACGAGGCGGATATGCTGCCCTTTAAGGATGGAAGCTTCAAGGTGGCCGAGAAAGCGGAGTGCCCGATAGTTCCCGTTGCCTTTTCGAATACGGATTCCCTGTACGAGCTTCACAGACCGTGGGTACACGGAGCAAGGGTAGTGATTCATTACGGGAAGCCAGTGGAGACAAAGGGTATGACAAGAGACGATAAAAAAACACTGGCTTCGAGGGTGCAGAACAGCATAGCGGAAATGCTGGCGGAGGATAAAAAGTATCTGTAAAATGCATTGCAATTTTGGGAAAATGATGATATGATGTGATGTGTTGTGCCGTGGAGAAAAGAACAGGCATATTTGCCGGTATTTCCACACATGAATTTGTAGAAAGGCTTGGTTTATTTTATGAATACAGGATTACTTATTACCCTGATTGTTTGCGGTGTCCTGCTGGTGGGCATCATTGTTCTTTATTTTGTTGGCAGGAAGATGCAGAAAAAGCAGGAGGCCAATGAGGAGCAGATGAAGGCAGGCGCTCAGCTTGTTTCTATGCTTGTTATCGAGAAGAAGCGTGTCAGACTAAAGGATGCGGGCTTCCCTCAGATAGTATTGGATTCAACACCCAAGTATCTGCGCCGTTCAAAGGTACCTGCAGTAAAGGCAAAAATCGGTCCCAGGGTTATGACTTTTATGTGTGATGAGAAGGCATTCGGACTTATCCCCGAGAAGCGTGAGGTAAAATGTACAATCAACGGTATATATATCATGGAAGCCAAGAGTGCGCGTGGCGGACTTCTTCCTCCTCCCGCAAAGAAGACCTTCAAAATGAAGCTTCAGGATAAGCTGGCTTCACTTAAGCAGAAGACAAAGGATGAGCCTAAGGAAGAGAAAAAGAAGAAGAATAAATAATTTATTTCATGGCGCAACAGGAACAGCTTCTGTTGCGTTTTTGATTGTATGGGAGGTTTTATTTTGGATTCCGATATCAGGGGCCTTTTGAAGGAAGGCGAAATTTTTGTAAGACCGGACGATGCGCTTCTGCAATACAGCGGAAGGCTTGATTATAATGCACAGGGCGAGCCCGAAATGGTTTTCCCGTGCTCCTTTGTGAAATGGCATTTCAGGGGAACTGCCACTGCCATTATCGTATCCTGCCGGAAATTTTACTGGGGAGCATATGCAGGTGCAATTGTGGACGGAAACCAGGTCTGCATAAAGCTTGAGGAAGGTCTTTGCAGAATTGAACTGACAAATGAACGTGTTTATACGGACCACGTGGTCACATTTTTTAAACGGCAGGATACCTGTAATATTTTTACAATTCACGGAATCGTGCTGAGCGGTGATTCCGAGCTTACTGCCTGCCCTGAAAAACCGGAGCGCAGAATAGAGGTGTTTGGTGATTCTGTTTCAGCCGGCGAGGTATCGGAGGCCGTATTCCGCATTGGACAGACGGATCCGGAAGGCCACGAGGGCTGCTATTCCAACAGCTGGTATTCCTATGCGTGGATTACGGCAAGAAAGCTGAAGGCAGAGCTTCATGATACAGCGCAGGGCGGCATACCGCTTATGGCAGGTACGGGCTGGTTCGGCGCTCCCGAGCTGCAGGGAATGGAGCAGATTTATGACCGGGTAAAGTACTATCCGGATATTGAAAAGGCGACAAAATGGGATTTTTCAAAATATACCCCGCATGTCGTGATAATTGCGGTCGGACAGAACGATGCCCATCCCTACGATTTCATGAAGGAGGACTACTACGGTAAACAGGCCGTCTGCTGGCGTGAACACTATAAGGCATTTATACTCCGTATCCGCGGGCTATATCCAAATGCGCTTATCATCTGCGGGACAACGATTCTTATGCATGATGAGGCCTGGGACAGGGCAATTGATGAGGTGGTAAGGTCGCTGAACGGCGGAATTGCCGCAAATGCAGGTCCCGAAGCGGAAGGGGATGCTGATGGCACAGACAAAAAAATCCGCCATTTCCTTTATACCCTCAACGGAAAAGGAACGCCCGGACATATCAGGATTCCGGAGGCGGAAATGATGGGAATGGAACTGAGCAGATATATCGAGAGCTTTGGCGAGGAAATCTGGAAATAAAAAACCACTTGCATTTTGTATGCAATCTGTGATAATATATCCCTTGCGAGTGAAAACGAGCAGCAATAAGCGGAAATGGCGGAATTGGCAGACGCGCACGGTTCAGGTCCGTGTGAAAGCAATTTCATGAGGGTTCAAGTCCCTTTTTCCGCAGGAAAAAGGCAGGCATCCGAAGGGTGCCTGTTTTTTTGTGCGAATAGCGAGAAGGCACCATGAAAGCTTGCTTTCGATGGTGCCTCGAGCACACGTTCATCGAGAAGTGAAGCTTCGAGATGACGTGGTTCGCACGTATCGAGTAGGAGTTAGCCTACTCGATAAAAAAAAAGACTTGAAACCAAAGATATTTTTCTGTACAAATAAATGCCGATATGTTAGAATGTGCACGTAATTTATGAGAGGATTGTCCTAAAGGCGGATGTAACAGATGCGATTTATATCGGATATTGAAGCAATACAGTATTGGCAGGACTGTCTTTATTGTGTTGCTTTTTTCTGTTTGGCGGTTCAGAAGGGATAAGCCTAACATTAAAAAAAGAAAAATATGGAGGAAAAAGAGCATTATGAAGAAAAAGTTTTTAAGTATTTTGCTGGCATTGGCAATGGTTGTCTCATTGCTTCCGGCAAAGGTTCAGGCAAAGGAAAC
>JAZQNG010000003.1:0-3807 GCA_045627205.1 Lachnospiraceae bacterium | reverse complement strand
TTTAAAATCCTTGATGTTGTCTTTATTGTACCATTCTCCCGGCACCGTAATGTACTCCTCCAGCTGCTCGCCGCTTGCTATATTTATCAGCGTTTCCACAGTAAGATATCCCATCTTGTATGGATTCTGCGAAACTGCGCCGACAAACTCGGCATCCTTGCCTTTTTCCATCCATTCGATTGCTTTCCTGCCCACGTCGTATCCTGCGAATTTCAGATTGCTGTATTTACCGTCGGCGGCATCTATTGCATCTGCGACCTGATTTTCTGTGCTCTCGCTTGTCATAAATATAAAGTCTGCTTCTTTTTCATATAAGTATTCAAGGGCGTCCTTATATGCATTGTTCTTTTCCGACTGCTTGATTTCAATAATTACTTTGCATTTGCCCTTCGTATTTTTATCCGCTTCCGCCAGAGCCATAATTTTGTCCTGAAATCCGGCCGACCTCTCGTGCGCCGTTATACTATCTTCATGCTGAATTATGCCGACAATATATTTATCAGATTTCTCAATATCACTCTTTATCTCCTTGAAAACATTTTCTGCCACAAGTTTGGCATTGGCGTAATTATCAGCCTTAACGAAACTGCGAAGCGGATTTTCATCTGAGCCTTTGATCTCGTCTGCATCCTCTGCATACAGACCTGAATCATACTGAATTACCGGGATTTCTCTTCTAAATGCCTCCTTAAGGGTTTCCGTAAATCCATTGGCAATTGTAGCTACTGCCAGTCCTGCAGGATTTTCAGCCATCAGAGTCTGGGTTATTTCAAGCTGCTTTGGAAGCATGGACGGATCCTCGCTTTCACAGCCTCTGCAGACAACCTCGTAGCCATATTTTTCGCCCGCATCATTTGCGCCCTCTGAAACCGAATTCCAGAAGTTGTTGCCCTCTGATTTCATAACCACGCAAATGATTCTGTTATTCTCCATCTCTGCCTCTTCCCGGCCGACATTCTGAGCAAATATGAATTCTAAGACCACCACGCAGCATAAAACTATAATACCTATGCACCTGGCTATTAATCTTTTCTTCTGCTTTTTCGCATCCGGAACTTTATTCTTATTGCTCTTTCTTACTTCGCCATACAGAGCCAGAACAATGATCACACCGCTAAGGACGTATGTAACATATGTAGAGTTGATGGGAATATTAAGCCTTGCCAGCGAGAAGTTCAGGCCGCTGCGAAGAACAACAAGCATAATCGCTCCAATGATTGTGCCGAACACATTTGCTATTCCGCCCGCTGCAGAAGTTCCTCCTATATAAACGCCTGCTATGGCATCAAGCTCCATGCCGTTTCCTGTAGCTGCCGTTACCGTGGCAAATGACGCTGACCAGAAAATCCCGGCAATACCTGCCATCAATCCCGAAAGGGTGTAACAGATCATTTTATATTTCTCGACATCAACACCTGAAAGCAATGTGGCTTTTTCACAGCTTCCGATGGAGACCAGATATCTTCCGATTTTTGTTTTGCGGTACATCAGATAGATAACCACCGTGAACAGCACTATCCATATAAAGCTGATTGGAAATCCGTTATATGATGAGAAAATATAATTGTACCAACAGCCTGTTGGGAACAGCACTGTGGGAGAGCCGCATAAAATAGCCGTTACACCTCTGACAAACATCATTGTTCCAAGTGTTGCAATGAACGGCTGAAGTTTGCTTTTTGCGATGAGCAAGCCGTTTATGAAACCGATCAGCGCGCCAACTGCCATCATAATCGGAATCACGCACCAGAACGGAATTCCGAGGCTGTAAAGCCACCCTGCGATTACTGCCGAACCCACACAGACAGCGCCCACAGACAAGTCTGTTCCTCCAATAGATATAGGCATGAGCACACCAAGCGACAGAATTGCATACGGCGCGAGATTCTGCCCGAGACTTATCAGATTATATTTTCCTATAAAGCTTTCGTTAATCAGTGCGAATATCGCGAT
This sequence comes from Lachnospiraceae bacterium, assembly GCA_045627205.1. Taxonomy (GTDB): domain Bacteria; phylum Bacillota; class Clostridia; order Lachnospirales; family Lachnospiraceae; genus RUG11977. Next base: position 1,854 of record JAZQNG010000003.1, on the reverse strand, counting down.
CAAAAGCAAGGTAACGAAAATATTAAGAGATAAATCTCTTGAGCTGTACCTTGGGGTGCTCATTTTGTCGACCAGTTTTTTAATTGTCTTCATTATTTAAGATTCCTGTCTGATAACCTATTAATTTTTCCTCTGTAACTTCATTTATGAGAAGATTTCCCGTCACCCGTCCCTCGCAGAGCACGATCAGGCGGTCACAATTGTTAAGCAGTTCCTTTGTCTCAGAAGAAATCAGGATAACGGAATGTCCGTTATTTACGATTTCGCTGATGATCTGGTATATCTCATCTTTCGCCCCGACATCTATTCCCTTTGTCGGCTCATCAAAAATAAAAATCTGCGGATTCTTGATAAGCCATTTTGCGATCAGGACTTTTTGCATATTTCCTCCAGACAGGGATGCTATATCCTGATGCGGATCAGAGTACTTCGTTTTTATTTTCCGGTTAAATTCCACAGCATCCCGATACATTTTATCGTCATCCAGAAAAATGCCCTTCCTGTACTTCTCCAGGCTGCTTATTACGGTGTTGCTTATTATTGAACGACCCGGGATAAAGCCTTCGGCGTTCCTGTCCTCCGACAAATAACAAATTCCGTTTTCCGCAGCGCTCTTTGGTGAATGAATATTTACTTTCTTTCCGTTTATGAATATTTCACCTGAGATCTTATTGTCGATCCCGCAGATTGCCCTTGCAGTTTCGCTCCGCCCTGCTCCTGACAATCCGGCCAGTCCCAGTATCTCGCCTTTTTTCAGATTAAACGAAACATTTTTCAGCAGCGCTACCGTGGAAAGATTCTTAACCTCCAGAACTACTTCCGCATCTTCAGGCACAGAGCTTTCCTTCTTCTGTTCAGTCCGGATTTCATGCCCTGCCAGAAGAGTTATAAGCTCGTTTTCACTTGTTTCGGCGGTTTCCAGGGTTTTAATATACTTGCCGTCCCTCATTACGGTGATCCTGTCAGATACAGACAGAAGCTCATTCAGCCTGTGAGAGATAAATACTACAGTAATTCCGTTTTCCTTTAACTGCCGCATTATACTGAAAACTTTTTCCGCGTCTCTGTCACCAAGGGATGTTGTAGGCTCATCAAATATCAATATCTTCAGATCAAATGAAAGCGCTTTTATTATCTCAACCAGCTGTTTCTGGGCTGCCGAAAGGTTCTCCATCAGCTCGTCTGCAGAAATTCCCGCATCTATCAGCTTAAGCAGCTCGCGGGCTTCACACTCCATTTTTTTGTCATCAATGAACAGCCCTTTTTGGGGCTCGCGTCCCATGTAAATATACTGAGCCACAGTCAGACCGTTTATGGTGTTTAACTCCTGATGGATCATGACTATGCCCGTCTCCATCATTTTTACGTAGCTCTCCGGAATAATTTTTACTCCGTCTATGATTATCTCTCCGCTGTCAAAACCGATTTCTCCGCAAAGGACTTTCATGAGGGTAGACTTTCCCGCTCCATTCGCTCCGACCAGCGCATGAATCTCGCCTTTTTTCAGCGAAAAATCAGCCTCATCTAAAGCCTTGGACTTTCCGTAAAGCTTATTTATTTTGCGCATTTGCAGCAATTCATTCTGTGAGTTCATAGTAAAAATCCCTGTGCCCCCGCCTTTCGGCGTGGGATTGTCAACACCTCCGCAAAAATCAGTGATTACGATTCATTTTACCACCTCTGCCCAAGTCATTAAAGCTTTCGGTTAACATTTCTCTTTTACATAATAATTATCTACCACCACTTTTTCACCGTATTTATCGACATTCCGGTATCCTGACTGCACCGGTACATTGTTGCTTCTGGATGTTTCATCCGATAAAGCTTCACAATCTTTTCTTTTGTCGGTGCCCC
>JAZQNG010000002.1:0-9133 GCA_045627205.1 Lachnospiraceae bacterium | reverse complement strand
AGTGGAAAGTGAGGCAACAGCTATGATGGAATTACCGGAGAGCTATATGCTCTCTAAACAGATTTCAATGGAGCTTGCAGGAAAGACTATAAGTGAGGTAGTGGTTCTTCAGACGCCTCATAAGTTTGCTTTTTTCAAAGGGGATGTGGCGGATTATCCGATGCTGCTGGAGGGGCAGAACATAGTGGGTGCGACCTTTAAGGGCGGCATGCTGGAGATCGATACGGAGAACAGCATGATTGTGTTTTCTGATGGTGTGACACCCAGATATTATGAGAATCCGAAGGATTATCCGAAGAAGCACCAGTTTGCCTTGATTTTTGAGGACGATACGGCACTAATCTGCACTATCAGAATGTATGGCTTTATCAATGTATGTCCTTTGGGGCTGTGCGACGAGGAGTATTATGTTTCATCTTCGACAAAGCCTAATCCCATGACGGATGGTTTTACCTACGGGTATTTCAGGAGTCTTTACAGTGGCGGAAAGAAGCTGTCGGCGAAGGCGTTCCTGGCTACGGAGCAGAGAATTCCGGGACTCGGTAATGGTGTGCTGCAGGATATTCTGTGGGATGCGGGGATTGATCCGAGATTTAAGATGGAAAAGGCTACAGAAGAGGATTTTCGTGCATTATATGATTCTACAGTGAGAATAATGAAAAAAATGTGCGACGAAGGCGGACGCGATACGGAAAATGATATTTTCGGAAATCCCGGCGGATATATTTCACAGCTCAGTAAAAATTCTTATGGTGAGCTCTGCATGAGATGCGGCTCCTTGATAGGGAAGGCTGCTTATATGGGCGGGACAGTATATTTCTGTGAGAAATGCCAGAAAATATAGACTGAAGAAATCTTATATAATTCGGATAAAGTAAGACGGAACAGGGGCATGGGCGGCAAGTCATAAAAGCTTGAATGTTGCGGGAAAATGCGATATTGGTGAGAAGAGCCTAGCGATGGGCGTGGAGGCGATTCATGAAGAATATTTTTTTTGTCAGACATGGAGAAAGTGAGGCAGGTGTTATGACCGGTAATGATTATATGGAATTGGTAGGATTCGAAATGAGAAGAAGCGGTGACATGCGTGGCTCTAAGATGCTTCGAACTGTTGAAAAGCAGAAGGATGGCACGGTTCATTTAAGAACGCTTGATATGCCTGATTGGCGCAGCAAAGCCAGAGAGGTTGATTATGTGGTTGGCTCCGATATTTTAAGCAGCCTGGAGGACATATTCAGAAGATATAATATCAGCTCCTGGAAGAACCTTCCGGAGGGGATAATGGCAATGGATGCGGCTATGACTACATTTACATTCAGGTTTGCGGATGTGGAAGAAGAGGCAAGACAGGGCTCAGCGGAACCGTCCCTTTGTCTTGAAAATTGGATCAGCTTCAATTCTCATCAGGAACTTCCAAATGAGGCCTTTGATGCGATTGACGAGATAAAGACCGTTCTGGAGGGGGAAGTTTGAAACAAAGAAGATGAGGTTACCCAGAAGTTTTAGGATAAAGAGCGGGAATCCTCGGTTCTTCAAGTGCCGAGATGAAAGCGTATGAACGCAAGAAAAATCTTGATATATTACCTTATCTATTATAACATATTAATTGTTTAGATCTGTTTTTCTATAATAACAAGGAGAGAAAAGAACAATGAAGACAAGAAACTGTACGAAACTATTTATGGTACTGGCAACCGCATTTCTGTGCCTTCTGGCAGGGCTTTTTGTAAGTCCCGTAAAAACGGAGGCAGCCACGAAAGCAACGGTTGTGCTTGAGTTTACGGACGGCACAAAGGTAACCTGGAAAACGGGTGACAAAAAGATTGAGCTCGGAAAGAAGAAGCTTGCATATGTGTATTTCGGTGAATATCCCCAGACCGAGGTAACCGGAAAGCAGCTTACCAAGGCAATAAAGAATGCCAAGTATGATAAAAACGGCATAGCAAAAGTAAAGGGTGTGAAGTACAAGAGATTAGAGAAGGAAGAGACAATATATGCGTTCGATTCTGCTGTGCAAGGTGACGCAGAAAAGAAGTATTACTATGACTGGGCAGGCAGAACATATACATACTTCAAAATTGAACCCATAAAGTGGCGTGTCCTTTCAAACAAAAAAGGTACGTTACTGCTTCTGTCGGAATATGCTCTTAATGACCTAAGGTACCATACGGAATGGATAGATATGACTTGGGAGGATTGTTACCTCCGCACATGGCTTAACGATACGTTCTTAAATTCAGCTTTCAATGCAAAGGAGAAGAAGCTGATAAAGAAAACAACACTTACGACTGCAGATAATCCTGAGTTTGGAACCGCAGGCGGAAACAAGACAAAAGATAAGATATATCTTCTTTCACGCGAAGATGTTCTGAAATATAATTTTAGTAAAGATCCTTTCACAGAGGATAGCACCCGCATCTGTTATTCAACAGATTTTGCAATGGTAATCAGATCAGCCTTTAGTTTATCAGCCGGTGGTGAATTGGCTACCTATTGGTGGCTCCGTTCGCCCGGCTGCGACCCTTCCGTCGTTACGAGTGTAAGCAACCACGGAGACGTCGATGATTTCAGCGCCTATGTTGTCACCTACAACTCTGTGCGTCCCGCTTTACAGCTTAATCTGTCATCCGTGATTAAATAACGGATGCAATAATGGATGCAGGCGTGCTTCTGCCGAAGCACGCCTGTAAATTGTGTCATTATCGTATAATAAAATATAGTTTTATATTTCCATTTACTCAGAAAATTGTACCAAACTTTCATTCCTCATTCCACAAAAAAATCCCCTACCACCTTCAAGTGTGATAGGGGATTCAACCTCTCCAGATAAAAAGTTTGACGGAAATCCTGAATACCTGGATAAACTGAGAATGATAAAAGAATGTATAATAAGAGATGAAAAGGAAAATGGTTAATTTCTTAATATTTTGTGAACCTCACGCGATATTAGTCGGGTGAGGTTCACTCATGTCAGATTATATCAATTTGCCGCTGTTTATTTCAGATTGTTTGGACCTTTAAGATAACATTGAGATAAGCCTGTATTGACAATTACACGATAGCGTGTTAATGTGAAATAAATGTATGAAGTGTGGAGGTTTTTTATGAGTGAATTTTATACTGTTTCGCAATATGCAAAAATTAAAGGAAAAGATGTTGGGAATATTAGAAGATTGCTAATTAAGGGGCTTATCCCGGGAGAAAAAATCGGAAATCAGTGGCTGATACCCAAAGAGGCGGAATATCCGCAGGATGGGAGAATAAAATCAGGGAATTATCGAAATTGGAGAGGTCTTGTATCCTTACGGAAAAATAATCCGGATCTAATGAGGGCTTTAAGCAGATTATCTGATGATATCAGTAAAATTTACGGATCATCGTTAAAAAAGATTATTCTTTACGGTTCATATGCACGTGGAGAACAAACTGAAGAATCTGATGTTGATGTTGCACTTATTATTGACGACGAGGCTGTGAACGATGAAAAAAAGCATGATACGATGGTGGACGCTGTTGTAGAGTATGAGCTTGAACAAGGGGTGACTTTGTCAGTAGTGCCCATATCTTATGGACAATACGGTCAGATGAGAAGAATATTGCCTTTTTTGCAGAACATTGATAAGGATGGTATTGTGTTATGGAAGGAAGTATAGAAGAACTGGCAAGGTATCGATATGAGGTGAGTTCGGAGGCACTCAAAGATGCAGAAATATTGTTTGAGAACGGCAGATACAAGAATGCATTAAATAGAGCGTATTATGCAATATTTCATGCAATCAGGTCGGTAAATGCCTCTTATCTTCTTTTTGTGGTAATATCTGTTATATTAATGCTACGACGTCGATAAAAATGAAAAGAGGACTGGCTATGAATATTAAAATTGGTGAAAATATCAAGAGAATGCGTACAGCACGTGGGATTACACAGGAGAGACTGGCGAGAATATTGAAGCTTTGATCGAATACTTCGAAAGGGACTTTTCGGGTAAAGTACAGTGCTTTGGAGAGTAGAATGATTACTGTTTTTGACCCTAGAACCCCGTCCCCCCAGGGTCAAAATTTTTTTCACAATTGTGTGATATTTTAACGGGGAGAAACGTTATACCTATGAAAGGCCTTTTACCGGACGGTTAATAACCGGCCAACAGATAATACGTAATAAAGGAGAAAACAGCATGGATTCAGCGAAGGTAGAAGCTATAGCGGGAAAATATCTGGATTCGCTGTACCGTATCGCGGTGAACTATTGTAAAAACACTGAGGATGCGGGTGACGCGGTTCAGAATGCTTTTCTGAAGCTGATGAAAACTAAAAATGAGTTTAATGACGACGAACATATATACAGATGGATGATTAAGGTGACTGTAAATGAGTGCAAGAGTATGTGGCGGCTGTTTGGCGGACATCAGATACTAAGTCTGGATGAGCTGACGGAGGGCGAGGAGGCTGAAGCCGGTCCGGTGGATAATTCGGCAGAGGATACTATCCGTGCCCATGAGCTCTGGGATGCAGTTACGCAGCTTCCCTCAAAATACAGTGTTATTCTGCATCTGTACTATTATGAAGGATATTCTGTCAATGAAATTGCTCAGATACTGAAAATAACTCCTACAAACGTTCAGACACGATTAATGCGTGGCCGGAAAAAACTAAAAAATATTATACCGGAAGGAGATTACTAGGATGGATAATAATAAAATTAATGGGAGCAGAACATCAGAGCTTTACAGATCGGCATGCGATGGTATAAAGGCACCGGATACGCTGCTCAGAAAGGTAATCAATATGGAAGGCACAACTAAATTAATGAGAAATACATTCAAAAGGGTTGCAATTGTTATGGCTGCTTTAGCGCTTGCAGTTTTTGCAAGTAATGCCGTTGTCTATGCAGCTACAGGTCAGGGCTGGTTCGGACGGATTATGGTGTCCTGGTTCGGTGAGGAAAAGGAAATAAATTTCACCGAGGAAAAAAATATAAATGGAGATGTATATTATTCAGGAAATATCCAGAATGAGAACGGGGACAGCTTTACGATTACAACAAAGGATATGGACGCGCTTGACGGAAAGAGCTTCTCATATGACGGGGGAAGGATTACCATGACGGATGAGGCCGGTACTTCAAGCGAGCTTGAAACCTATGACCAGTTTGAGGGATTTACGGCAGGAGTTGTTCAGGTTACGCCCTTACCCGAAAAAACAGAGGAATAACCAATTAGCAGAAGCAGATATGTAAAACGGGGCTGTCGCACTAACGTGTGGCAGCCCCGTTTTTGGACTTGGGGCGTCCTCCGGTTACCGGAGTTTTTTCACAGCCCCTTTAAGTTTACTTAATTTTCCTTTTTGCTTATTCTTACATATACTCTGTACTGATATGTCTGTTCGTTCTGTTTAACTGTAATCAGTATTCCCGTATATCCCTTCCTGAGGCCGGTGACAACACCATCCCGGGATACGGTAGCGATTGTTTCGTCCTCAGAGCTATAGGTTACCTCAGCATCGTCTGAAAGCCTTTTAATATTGAGAGAAAGCGGCTTTTTGGTGGTTACTACCCTGTAAATATTGAGGAGTGGTGTTAAGGAGTTGGGTGTCAGACACTCAGAATCCTTAATCTGACGGTTGCCGGAGCTTGTTTTTTTAACTGTTATTGCAACAGCAAACTTGTAAGCGGTTCCCAGCTGCTTAATAACTCCCTTAACGGTGCATTTTCCGATTCCGACAGCTTTAATTACGCCGTTCTTATCGACAGTCGCAACACTCTTATCGGAGGATGAAAATGTAACCGAGGCATCGTCAAATACATTGGTAACCTTAAGCTTAAAGCTGTTTCCAAGACCGAGGGTCTTCGAAAGCTTAAGGTAAGGAACCCTTACGGATTTTGCTTTGCTATTCTCAGAACTATCGTCCTTTCCGCTTTCATTTCCCTTTCCGGTTTCATCGTCCTTATCGGCATTTTTCTCAATAACAGGAACAGCCTCAGGATAAGGAGAAGGATCTGGCTTCTTATCGCCGTCCGGTACGGTTATTGTAGCATATTTGCCTGCTTTTTTATTAGCGGTTTCCATGTATCTGACATAATAGGTACCTGCTGAAAGATCGGTGATGGTCTCTGCGGTGCAGGCTGTTGTGTTTTCAGGGTCAAAACCGGATTCGGTGCTGTATTCCATAGCAGTAGTGGTTCCTGTGATTTTGCCATCCTTCATACCATATTCGGTAGGCTTTACACCCTTAAGTCCCTCGGGGGCAGCAGGTGCGGCTGCTTTTGTCATACCGGTTGCGAGGCCGGAGATTGTTCCGGTGAAGTTTCCGTTTGCAGTAAAAGCAGTAGTATCGTCAACATTTGTGACATTGCTCCAGGAACCGGTAGCTGTCATGGTGCCGTCAACGATTACAGCCGCAACAGGAGTCTGTTCACTGCCTGTGTAGGTCATTGCATCGAAGGCATTGACTGTAGCCCCTTTGATATCCTTCTGTGCTATTGTGGTTACAATGCATACAGGTTCAGTATCGGAATAATTATCGTCGCCTTTACTTCTGTACCATACAAAATATGTGCCGGCATCAGTGGCAGCAGGGATTGAAGTACCCCACGCATCTGCTGCTGTCGGTGCAGTCGTGGAATTCTCCCCGAGAGCGTAGCTCATGGTGCCGTTCTGCGCTTTGCCTGCTGTAACAAGTGCTTGTGCATTAAGGTTATAGGTAAGCGTATTGGCGGTGGGAGCAGTTGCGACAGCCGACATATCCTTGCTGATGGTGACTTTGGCGTCTGTCTGCTGGTCATAAGTAGGAAGCTGATAGTTTTCAGCAGACTTTCCTGCCAGTTTGTAATCGCCTAAAAGAACACTCTTGTTTTCGCCGACTTTATCATCATTCATATGGGCAGTTCCGCCGGTGAGATATAAATCATCTCCATCGATTTTTCCGTTCAGTACAGCAGTGGCTGTATTTAAGGTTACCTCAGTACTGTCCTTAACGTAGCATCTGTCAACAGCTGTAATACCTGATACGAAAATGTTCTTTTTAGATATCTCTACTGTTAAGCATATAGGATTACTGTCCAGACAGCCGGTGTTTCCAAAACTTCTGTACCATACATAATATGTACCTGCATTTGTAGCGGTTGGAATATCGGTACTCCAATATTCCGGATCAGGGGACAAATTGCTGTTAGCTCCGAGTGCATATTTTATGGTGCCGTCCTGTGCCTCACCTGCTGTAACGAGTGCCTGTGAAGTCCGGTCATATGTAAGTGAGCGGGCTTGTGGTGCTGTTGTCACTGTAGAAGTCTTTAGGAATTTGAGATGCTTGTATTCGTTGATTTTATCGGCGTCATATTTATCCGAATCAGAACCTTCAAAAACTTTATCTGCACGAATGAAATAGTCTCCTGTTATAGTCGGGGCCTTGGACATGGCACCGTTACCGCCGTCAACGGTCATATTGCCACCGTTGATAATAATGCTGCCGTTGTCGCCGCGTATGGTAATGCCTGTTGAATTATAGCTTTTCAGATTAAGTGTACCGCCGCTTATGGTTACGTTACCATCGGAATTGATGGCACAGGGAGGTGCATCCTGTGCAAATGTATAATCAAAGACAGACAGTTCTCCTGTAAAGCTCTGATCGAATGTTATATTTTTTCCCCAGATTCCTTCGCCTGCGTCATATATCGTAAGGCTTCCGCTGCCGGTAAATTTCAAATCACTATCAGGCAGAAAAATTCCTGTCTGGTACATGTAGCTTTCAATAGAATCCCTATTGTTGTCCATAACAGTATTACCGATAATGTTATCACCGATAAGCTCAATGGTCAGTTCCGGAATATCCTCACCTGCTCGAATTGCGCAGACCTTGCTGTTGCTGTTCCTGTCACTATCCGTAAGAGGGGATCCCGTTATAGAAGCATTATTGAGTGTGAGTATCCCGTTATCAGAATCATATGATACGGTCGGAGTACCGCTGTCATTCAGAATATTGGCTGCATTTTCATACGTGACCTTGGTCCCGCTGACATAAAGGGGGTATTTATCTATGAATCTCAATGAACCGTCAGGTGCGGTGATAATGGAATAGTTATTTTGATCGTCGGCAGTAAAATAGCTGACTGCCTCTGCGGCACAGGACACTGTTAAATTTTCTAAGCCGGTTAATCCGATCTGCATGCCCCGGGCAGGTGCTGCAACGCCGTTGCCGCCGGGTTCCGTTCCTGTTCCTGTTTTTGCATCTGTGCTGCTGTTAAGATAAAGGTTATTCATGGAATTATCATTACCACAGTTGCCAATGATTTTTGAGGTTCCGCCTAATATTACTGTTGCATTACCACCTGCATACACACCGCCGCCATTGCGCACTGATCTGTTTCCGGTGATTTCACCATCGGACATGAGAAATTTATTACTAATTTCGGCACTTATATGCACACCGCCGCCGACACCGGGACCTGCCCAAGGAGCATTTGCCCTGTTATTTGATATCCTGCCGCCATTCATAGTGAATGTAGCATTGGAATTAAGATTAACGCCGCCACCTGCAGAAGCATCATTCCAGCTTATCTCTCCGCCATTCATTGTAAATGCTCCGTTGTAGACGTACACTCCGCCGCCGGATGTATCAGAAAGCCTTCCGTTTCCACTGATAAATCCACCATTCATAATGAATTGTCCGGTACTATTTACGGTACTATTTACATATACACCATGATTGGATGGGTTGCCTGTTATATTACCACTATACATGGTAAAAACTCCGCCGTTTACATTTATACAACTATTGCCGTCGGCACCTGTAATCGCACCACCGGTAACCTTGACTACCGCATCCTCAACTGCAGTAGTATCGTTGAGCTCCGGAATGAGCTTTGCTGAGTCCTTTTGTGTATCATCCGGTGAAGCAATATAGCTCCATGTGATATCCTTCCTGGAAGCAGAGTCATATTTAGCTTTATGATAATAGAAATAATGCTCTGTTGTCGTGTCGTCATAAAGGTTAAGCTTTGCATCTTGAGGTACCTCAATTGCATTGCCGCTGACACCGGTTGCGTTAATTACAATTACATGTCCGTTCAGGCAGAGACTGGTCTCGCCTGAAGGCACCGACCAGGTCCCGGACAGAATGATATCCCCGGTCAGATAGTA
>JAZQNG010000001.1:0-10495 GCA_045627205.1 Lachnospiraceae bacterium | reverse complement strand
AGCGGTTGGCCATGTTCTGTATGCCCTTGACAAACTGCGCCGTAAGGGCTCCGTGGTAATCCGATATAATTATTGCTATTTCGTTTGTTCTGTACATCTTCGCTCCTCCTTGTCTTCATTATCCTGTTCGGCATCCTGCTTAAAGCCTTCATTCCCGGTATTTCACCTGCATATGCCGTTTTATGCCTCAATTTCTGCCTTTTCCGCCCAATCGGCAACTTATATTGTTACCGCTCACCTTCTGTCTTGTTTCACCTGAATCACAACTGTGAATGGCATCTTATACTAGCATAATACTCCCTTCGTCATGGCAGGTCAAGTGTTATGGCAACTTAGTACATTATTTGTACAACTTATACTAGTGTTTATGGCTAAAAAAATAAATTATGGTGCCATATTTCACAGTTATTGAAACCAAAATGTCCTGTTGATAAGATGTGATACAAAAGCAAAATGCCCGACTTGGGCAAAGAGGAAATGCAAAATGCCCGGCCAGGGCCAAATTAAGAAAAGCCAAGACACCGTTTTGGCAAGAGGAGGTATTATGAAAAAAAGATTTTGGGCTGTCCTTATGACAGCACTGTTGCTCGTGACGCTTATCAGTCCGCTCGGCGATTACGCTTCCTACGCCGCAGACTTAAACGCCAATGTTGATGATAATGCAAATGTAATCAGAGACTCTGCGGTTTCTGCTTACATGAGGGGTGATACAGGCTTCATCGTCTATCATACCCAGTTCCGTCTGGCTGCGGCACCGCACGGTGTCACCGCATCCAACATGGAAAGTGTAAGACAGGAAATCTACAATGCCCTGAATTATCTTGGCAGAATAAACCCTGAAATGTCCACACCCATTCTTGACCGTATTGAACTTCCGGGGCCCGGAAGTGGACAGACCACCTTCTACTTTACACTGCGTAAAGATCCTTCATTAGGTGAAATGACCATCGGTCAGGCACTTGCAAAGGAATATCTTTCCAAAAACAGTAATCCTTCATATCGTGCCGGTTTTAACGATAACTATAACCTTCTTGATGAAATCAATAAATACAGTGAATCTGCTTATGCGGCACTTCAGGTAAAGGCCTATGAATTCTTCTTAAGCTATGCGAAAAAATGTACTGACAGCATAATGTATGTACCTACGGATTATCTCGTAAAGCAGAATGTTACAATTCCTTTTTCGGATATCCTGAACACTTTCTTTGACGAGCCGGCTTTTACACAGCTTTTCTTCGAATACCAGAATCTGGCCGACGCTGAGAGCTTCCGTGATGACATCTTAAAAGAAATCTACGAAACCTTATGGTATCTCTGCCATAACAGTGCTTTCTGGCTTGATAACGGTGCCTGCAACAACAGCTCCCATGTTAAATATACAGGTGTTCCTTACGAGGTGGTTTCACACAATTCACTTAAAATCACTTTTACGGTTTCAGCCGTTAAGGAAACCGTTTACTACGGCACCAAGTCAAACGAAAATACGGCAGAAGTGGTCAACGGCGTATATTACGATCCGTTGGGCTTCACCCACAAAAATGTAGATGGCAATTCCTTTAAGAGCATTGCCGAAATGGCCACCGAATTTGACACACGTCTCCAGAAGCTTATATCACAGTTCTACAGTGAGAATCTTTCGGATATCGCCAATGAATATGCCGCATACAGATTTTTACGCGGATACTTAAATTACGGAAATCTTGAAAACGACAATATTTTGAGTGAAAAGATTAGCGCCCCTTCAACTCATATTCCCTACGATGTCTGGTACAAGGCTGAAGGCAAACTGATGCATAACTATGCCTATGCCTACACGGCTGTCATGAACGGTAACGGCATCTGCGACGGCCAGGTTAAGGCCGCACAGAGTATTCTCATGTACCTCGGTATCAAGAGTACCGTCGGTATGTACAGTGACGGCGGCGGACATGTATGGAATTACGTATATTTTAACGGTCAGAAATATATTCTGGATGTAGGTCCTCATCGTTCATATCCCATTTTCAATATCGGTTACAGTTTTGCCTGCAACAATAAGCAAAGCGATAAAGAATATACAGATTATGCTACTCTCGGAAATGCTTTTTCGGCACTTGACGATTTTTACGGTTCCACGGCCGACGCTTACCTGACCACGATTCAGGACGGTGAATATGTTTACTACATTGATTTTACCGATAACTGTAACGTATACAAGGTAAAGCTTGACGGAACAGGCGGAAAGCCCGTAAAGGTTTACTCTGCTCCCGGCAACAACTCTTTAACTTCCATCAAGAATTATCTGCTTACAAATGACGGTTCTACACATGAGAAGGTATATGATAATGTTCTTCTCACCGAATGGAATACACGTTTTTACACAAATTCACCCTCAAACTACGGAACCATCGAGCGTGAAATGAAATCTAAGACACACACCATCACCGAAGCCTGGAATTACCGTTCTACGGCAGGTCATTACTACGCAAATCTGACCAAAAACGGCTCTGATATCCAGCTCAACCTTAAATATAAGAGCAACACAGGCAAGATTAAGGATCATCACTTTATCTTAAACTATAAAGAATCTTACCGTGCAGCCACAGCCGGCAGTACTTCCGCTTATGTCGGTACAGGTCAGATTACATATACCAACAAGTATTATGCAGGCGGTCTGATTCTTTCAGGAACACTTAACGGTACTGTTTCGGCAGCCTCAAATGATGCTCTTGAAAGAACTGTTGTCACTCACAACGGTGTAAAGCTTTGGGATAAATACCACTCTTACCCTCAGGGCGTAGGTCTCGGAACCCTTGTTTACTCTCCTGCCTGCATGACCTACGGTGAGAATTCACGTACGGTTTTAGGCAAAACAAAGCCCTTTAATGCCGTTAACGTCCGTGCTTATACAAAGAAAAAGCTCAAGTCTTCAATCGACGGCAGATGTGTTAACATGATCTTAAAGCTGTCCGACTGCGAATACAGTATCACAAATGTCAGCGCTACCGCTGCCGGAAATTATACCGTTAATTTCCAGTCATATAATTACAATACAAGTAAAACTACTAAATATGCCTTTTCATGGACCGGTGCAAAGCCCGCAAAAGCAGGAGCCATCAATACAATGTGCCGATTCAACAAAGAAACGAATACTCTGATGTTTGTCCTTGAGAACGGTGAAATCAGGGAATTTTGTCTCAATTCCAACGGCACGGCTTTCGATTGCAACAATATTCACTGCTACCAGGCGGGTACGGTTAACCTTTTCTCTACTTCAGACTGGAATGAATATGCGGCACTTGTTGCCAAGGGCTACTGCAGAGACTTTAAGGTATATCTCCAGAAGGACCTCGATTTCAAGAGAGGAAGCATAAGCCCTATCGGTATTGCTTCAAGCTCCTTCTGCGGTGTATTTGACGGCAACGGTTATTCCGTCAAGTCAGGTACCGTATCTGCCACCGGTGATTATGCAGGCTTATTCGGCAGTGTAGATAAAGGAAGCATAACACATTTTACAGCCAGCAACATAATCGTTAACGGAAAGCGTTTCGCCGGAATCGTCGGTTATCTCTACTACGGAAGCATTTCGTATGTTCGTGTTACAGACTGCAGCATTAAAGGAACCGATTATGTCGGCACAGTCGGTCATGCATGCAGATCCACCCTGTCCAATATCTTCCTTACCGACCGAATGAGTTTCTCAGGTAACACCTATGTCGGCGGCGTTCTCGGACGTTCAGACTTAAAGGTTGAAATAAACAAATGCTTCAACGGTGCCGATATTTCAGGTGCAAGCTGCATCGGCGGAATCCTCGGCGGTTCGCCCACCGTAGGTTCTGCTTCCAATGATACAAAAATCACCTGCTGCTTCAACACAGGATCGATCAATGCCACCAAGAGCCTTGGCGGCGGCATTGCGGGTGACTTCGGTCACACCACTATGTGGCGAAACTACTCCTTCGGCAAGGTAAAGGTTGCCGGAAGGTAATGTTTCTGATGTCCTCAAATCGAGTAGGAGGCGGTGACTAACCGCCGTCCTCTCACAGCACCGTACCGTTCGGTATACGGTGCTTTCAATAGTTGACGTGCACAGACTGATAGGCTGTGGCTAAATCATAAAAGCCACTGTTTATCAGTCTTTCCTTTGTTAGGGCGCGGTTGACCGCTCCCATACCAGTTACGAACCAATAGCCTATCCGTTGATGTCATCGATGTTGTTCTTCATGGTGGAAATTCTTAATAGATATTTCTTTTGCATTTCGTCACAATCCACGTCCCAAAATAAAAAAGGTCAGAGTTCTACGCAGTTGGATGAGTTCCATATTTCTTTTCCGTAGGGGTGGAATTCACTAACTCTTACCAGGACTCCGTGAACTCGCCTTCTCATTTTGATGCGCTTTTTTCCGGCTTTGGGCTTATTATAGATACTTTTTATAAAAAAATTCACCTTTTTCAGAGCAAAAAAATTCCACCCCGTAGAATTTTTTCTACAAGGTGGAACTTAATCTTACAAAGTGGAATTTACATTTACAAATGACCAAGTTTTGTAAAGTATCATCTGAAAAAAAGAGAATAACCGTCCTGCTTTGAGTCCAGAAGGGTTCCGTCCTCATCAAATGTATACAGATAATCGTTACAGACTACCTTCATACAGTATGCATCTGTCTCAGGGGCGGCATAGCTTGCAGACACGAAGCTTTCTACCTTCCACCCGAGCTTATTATCCTTATCAAGCGACAAAATACTCCTGCAGACTCCGTTTACCGTATAGCAGCTGCGCGGTTCACCATTGTCGGCACTGCAGATTATAAGCACTGCGCTGTACACGGCCTTAAGCCCTTCCTTCAGCTCCTCAGAGGGAGTATCAGCATACAGGTTAATCGTGACTGCCGCCGTCTGACCTTCATCCGGGGCTTCATCCGTGGCCTCATCCTGATTTTGCATATTCCTGATATAATCCATAACGGTATCCACCTCATATCTCCCCTTTGAGCCGTCCGGTACAAGCACCTCATAGGCTGAAATATATATCCTTCCACCGTATTCCATCATATCGCAGACAAAAAACATTCTTCCGTCACTCTCGAGGTAAAAACCATCTGTTATATCTGCAGACTTATCCATTTTATAAAATTTACTTACATAATCCTGTCCGCTTGCAGAAAAATCAGTCACTCTGACAAGATAGCCGTCACCTAAACAAATTGCGTCCTTAAGTCTGACTGACGCACCCATATTAATAGACTTATAAAATAATTCATTACCCTCTGAATCAAAGCTGCTGACACACATACTGTTCGAGGGAATACTATCACTGAATACGGTACAGGTTCCGTCACCGTTATCAACAATCCTTACAATCTCCTCATCCTCAAGGCCGTGGTCAAGCCGTTCCGTAAAAAGAAGCTGTCCCGATAAATCCAGCCTTGAAAAGAAGGCATAGCTTACATCACTTGAAAAAAGAGGCGTTTCTCCGGCTGCGTAGACGCCGTCTGCAAAGTCAAAGGTATCCTGTACCCAATACCCGGATATGTCTGTTGCCCAGACCTCCTTATCATTGCTGTAACAGGTTAATGTGTAATATTTCGAATCATCATCTGACTCAGCCTTATCATGTGAACTCAATTTGTAATACGAATTCTTTTCTGTTTTCAGGCTATATGAAAATGTATCTGTCAGCATCCCCTCCGACTGTGTACCATCCGGCGCCGTCTCCCTGTTCTGCTCATCTGAAGGCTCCGTCTGCACAATCTCCCATCCGGGCACAGTTTTAGCGGCAGTTTCTGAAATTTTCCCACCTTCAATATATGACACGGTAAAATTCCGTGAAATCTCCTTGAGCTCGTAGCTGTCTAAAGCTGCTCCAACTGCTCCAACAGCTCCATCTGCTCCCTCTGGTTCATCCGCAGCATTCTTCCTTACCGCCATAAAAATACATACTGCTATCACAGCCAAAAGAATCACTGCAGTAACCCATAGTCCTATTTTTCTATATTTCATAAAAAATCCTTTCATGCTTATATATATTTGATACACGCATTTCTTCGCACCTTCACGCTCTTGAAATGCTGATATCATTAGATTATACAATCCCCCCGGGGATTGTCAATATAATGGCATTCTCCGGGGGGGATTGAAGCTCCTCTCATACTATCCGAATTCTGTTAATTGTTAATTGTTAATTATTTATCATTACCCTGTTCATTCTGAGGATTCTGATTGTTTGTGGCATTCTGATTGTCAGCAGCATTCTGAGTATTCTGCTCAATGATAACATTTGTATAAGGAATCTGCTGAACAGGCTTGTTCTCCCTCTTCTCTCTATTTTTACGCATTTTCCTTCTTACAATCTTCCATACAATGAGGAACAGGATTCCGAATATCGCAAGTCCGACAATAACGGGAATTGCATCAATAAGGAACAGGAATATATTCTGGAACATGCTTACAAGTGAATCGATTGCACTATTCCAGGTTTCAGATATTCTGTCACCAAAGCTCGGTTCTTCCTCAACAACGGGCTCTACAACCTTTGTATACTCATTTACCTCACGAAGCTCGATGGTAATCGTAGACATAGCGACCTTGTCGTCAATTTCATCCATCGTTCTCTTATAAGGCACAAGTTCCTTTTCAACCTGGTCCTTTCTCTGGGCAATCTGCTTCATATTGAGGATGATGTCGTCATAATGCCTGTCACCGGCCTGGGCCTCCTTCAGCTCATTTTCAAGTACCTGAAGCTGCTTTCCGAGATACTCGGCTTCATCATTAAGAATGTCAACATATGACTTGTTTGTGTTGTATTCACTGGTTTTATCTATAATGGACTGGTTTCTGCTCAAAACATTGCCAAGTGAAAGACCGTCACGCATAAATGCTGCATAATTGCTGCTTGGAACGCGAACTGTAAGCTTGTTTGTTGAAATAACCAGCTTGCCCTTACCGGAATTGTCCCTGAGGAAGGAACGCATCTGATTATCATAGCTCTCATACTCTATACGGCCGCCGTATTTTTCTATCAGATCGCACAAATGTGTATAGGTCTCCTGATAGGTCATGGTCTCCATTACAACATTCGACTGGTAAATTATCTTTCGGTCCTCTGCAAAGGTCACATTCGACACATCTGAATTCTCTGCCATCGCAGCATCATACGACTCAACATCCCCACCTTCATAATACACTTCATCCGTTGCCGATACATTAGCGGTCTGTGCGGAATCATAGGAATAATCTGACTCCGAACTGTAAGAATAATTCTCCTTCACCGAAGCCGTATCACTAGACTTATATTGAGCGGAACAGCCGCTCAAGGGAAGCGATAAAGCAAGGATACATGCCAGCACGGCTTTTGTACAGCTTCTTTTTACAAAACATTTGTTATTCTTTTTCATAAACGTCCTCCATTCAAAAAAAGTTATTTCCCGATTTTCTGCCTGCGTAACCTTAAAATGAAACAACCGGAATTTTAATCCTTTATGAACATTAGACGAATAAAAAAAAAGAAGGTTCCATAAAAAAACATATTTCCCAAACTATATTTTATGGAATATTCGTGTTGTAATTTTTAAGATGCTTATTTAAGCGAATAAAAATGGGAAACCGCTTAAACACTGGTTTCCCATAATTTTTACCCGATTAGACCGGACTTAGCCCCTTCAAAACGATACCAATTTTGCTTTCCATTAGGTTATCAGAAGTAACAGTGTTAGCGTCGGGCAGGAATCGCCCATCCGTCAAATTTGTCATCCTGAGGTATTCTAATATTTTCATTGTTCCTCCTGATATGATAATGATTTTGTTGATGGATTTATTATATACTTACCTGACATCCTCGTAAAGTGTTGCTAATGTAAATTATAAGCCTGAATTATGCA
The DNA here is from genome assembly GCA_045627205.1 of Lachnospiraceae bacterium. Classification (GTDB taxonomy): domain Bacteria; phylum Bacillota; class Clostridia; order Lachnospirales; family Lachnospiraceae; genus RUG11977. The sequence continues at coordinate 2,639 of JAZQNG010000001.1, read as the reverse complement.
TCATATGCGGTAAAGTTTTCTTATAATGCAGTTGTCACCCTGCCATAGCGCTCTGCATAAATCGCTTGAGTTCGGGAAAGTTGATGCACCGATATTATCGATGAATGTGCTTACGGCTACATCACGGTTTCCGAAGGGATCGAGGTTCTGGCTTGCAGCCTCCCAGGTATCACTGGAAATCTCGCAGATGTCGAAGAATTCCGATATTGCAAGGCCCGCAAGGGGAATTTCCTTGCCTGCCACAACAACCGACTTGATCGGAATGCTCTTACCTGCCACAACAATCTGTTCAGGCAGGAATTTAATGGAGTCCTCAACCTGTTTTGTGAACAGATATTTTCCGGCTTCCTCGCCGATGGGTGCTGCTGATTTTTCCTCTTTTACTTCTGCGGCAAGTATCACTCCGTTCTTTACTGTTACGACTACCTTGCCGATACCGAAGGGTACAAGATCCGAAACCGCCTCATCAACAACATTGTCGATCAGGTGACAGCCAAGAAGTGCAAATGCACCTCCGATGTTGTTTGTATTTTCAAGTATCAGGGTTTCGGCTGTTTTGAAATTCCAGCCGGTACTCTGTGTATATTCCTTAAGCTTAAGCTTCTTGTTATTAATACCGATTGAGAACATATCGCTCTTGTACTGGCCCAGACTGTTGATTTCGGTATGGATGATGCAGTAATCATCCGTGCCCGGTATCTGTTCCCAGCAGGGTGATGTATATTCGGACTTAAGCTTCTTTTCAACCCAGTCATTCGGTATATTTATCTTGTCGGTAATAGGATCCACGTCGGGATATTTCTTTGCCCATTGTGCGATAAGATAGGGATCGACCAGATTGGCATTGACGGTGATTGTGTCTCCGGGATAAAGTATGTTTGTTTCAAGTATTCCGTATTTGTTGCGTGTATCCTGCCACTGTACAAAGACATAATCATTTCTCGTGAATTTACATTCATCGACAACCAGTACATTACCGTCAATTGATGGATATGTATCAGCCATTGTTCCCGTACCGCCACCGCCGTGATATGTTATTTTTATATCATTTCTCTGCCATACGGCCTTAAGCGTAACGACCGCACCCTCCGTGGTGGCAAGGTTGATGACTTTATTATTTTTGGAAGACAGATATCCCTCCCAACCGACAAAATTATAATTGCTGCGCTTTTTGGGAGTGGGAAGCGTAATCACATCACCGTATTGGACGGATATGGGTTCAATCCGGTTTTTCTTTGATGCCTTATATCCTAAATCGAATTCAACGGTGTAATGGATAGGCTTCCATTTGGCCTTTAATGTAATTGTTGTCGCAACATAGCCTGACGGCTGCGGAATTACGGTCCCCGGCTTATACTGTGCTTTTGAACCGTTTGACTGCATGCATTCCCAGTATTTCAATGTGAAACCGGGAATGGTTTCATTACTGACCGTGAACGGCTCCCCATCATATAACATAATCTGTGTTTTAACGGTTCCTTTTCCGTCATTGTAGTCCAGCTTAATTGTATATGTGGGGGTGTCAATCTCTATTTCTTTTTTACAGCTCTTGCAGGTGTAGTAGAACTTTCCGTTCTTTTTGTAGATTTTTCCCTGCTTATGCTGTATATCGAGAACCTGATATTCTTTTTTGCCGCAGACCGTACATTCTCTGTAATCACGTTCCTTTAAATAGCAGGTGCCTTTCTGAAGTGATTCCCATTCGTTCCATTTATGTTCTGCGTAAGTCTTTTTGCTCTTTTTGTTTGTTACTTTGTCGCAGAAGCAGCACTTTCTGCAGGTATATCCGAGAGTAGTACAGGTGGATTCGACATCGATATCAATAAATTTATGCTCGCCGACACCTGAAATCATAGTTTCAACAGCTCCGCATCCGGGCATTAAACACTGTCGTGTGGATACTCCGCCGTATTTACAGGTTGCGACTGAACGTTCAACCCATTCACTCCAGTTATGATTGCCGTTCTGACATGCGCTTACCGTGTTTGAAGGCTGATAAATATCGGTGCTCGGTTCAACGTATCTGTATTCATACGTTGTTTCCGTACAGCCGGGATTAATGCATTTGTATTCGATGATATTACGGCCGTCTGCATGCATCTTGATCTCGCCGTTTTCCCAATCGTAATTATGTGCTTTTTTGGCAATGGTATATTTTTCACCGAATGTATTACCGCAGCGTGAGCATACAAACTGATAATATCCTTCTTTGTAACAGGTTGAATCGACGGTATATCTTACACCGTTGCTTGTATGTCCGTTTTTGCAGGAATCCTCTTTTGCTTCCGAAACGATTTTCTTTGCTCCGCAGCCGCTGTTCACACAGTAATACCAATAGCAGTCGGGGCCTGCTGAGTCAGCTTTTTCACGTTTTTCCCACTTGTGATCTTTTTGGGAAATTACGGTTTTGCTGCCGAAGGGCTTGCCGCAGCGTGAGCATACGAACTGGTAATAGCCTTCCGAATAACAGGTTGAGTCAACGGTATATCTTACGCCGTTGCTTGTATGTCCGTTTTTACAGGAATCTGTTTTTGAGGTATCATCTGAGCCGCCCGTAGAGCCTGAGCCGCCCGTGGAGCCTGAGCCGCCCGTAGAGCCTGAACCGCCCGTGGAGCCTGAGCCTCCTGTAGAGCCTGAGC